>NZ_CP061336.1:3942500-4242500 GCF_005473905.2 Ruminiclostridium herbifermentans | reverse complement strand
TTATGTTAAATTACAGGTTCCTGCAGGAAAAGCAACTCCAGCTCCACCAGTTGGACCAGCTTTAGGACCACATAGCGTAAATATTATGGGATTTTGTAAGGAATTCAATGAAAGAACTTCAAAAGAGGAACCTGGAACAATTATCCCAGTTGTAATGACTATCTATGCTGACAGATCCTTCTCATTTATCACAAAGACTCCTCCGGCAGCTGTTCTTCTAAAGAAAGCATGTAAAATTGAAAGCGGCTCTGGTAAGCCTAATAGGGATAAGGTTGCAAAGATAACAAGAGAAGAAGTACGTAAGATAGCTGAAAAGAAAATGGCTGATTTAAATGCAGCAAGTATTGAAGCAGCTACTAGCATGATTGCTGGTACAGCTCGCAGCATGGGAATTGTAGTAATTGACTAGTATTATTTGGAAAGTGTAAGATTCGCATACAGATGTGATGCGACGTTGAGTATGTGGGAGGAAACATAAGTTTCCGAAAATAATTAACCACTTAAGGAGTGTGACGTATGTTTAGAGGAAAGAAATATCAAGAGAGTGCTAAACTCGTTGATAGACAAAAGCTTCATGAGCCATTAGAAGCTCTTGAACTAGCTCAAAAAACTTCAAAAGCAAAGTTTGATGAGACTATCGAAGTTCATATAAGACTTGGTGTTGACTCCAGACATGCAGACCAACAGGTTAGAGGTGCAGTAGTGCTTCCTCACGGAACTGGTAAAACAGTTAGAGTGTTGGTATTTGCAAAGGGAGATAAAGCAAAAGAAGCTGAACAAGCTGGTGCTGATTATGTTGGTGCTGAAGAATTAGTAACCAAGATTCAGAATGAAAATTGGTTTGACTATGATGTTGTTGTTGCGACCCCAGATATGATGGGTGTTGTTGGTAGACTTGGTAAAGTATTAGGTCCTAAAGGACTCATGCCAAACCCAAAAGCAGGTACTGTATCAATGGATGTAGCTAAAGCTATAGCTGATATCAAAGCCGGTAAGATCGAATACAGACTTGATAAGACAAATATTATTCACTGTCCAATAGGAAAAGCTTCATTTAGTAAAGAGAAGCTATTGGATAACTTCCGTACATTGCTTGGAGCAGTTGTAAAAGCTAAACCTGCTGCTGCAAAAGGTCAATATTTGAAAAGTATTGTAGTAACTTCAACAATGGGACCTGGAATAAAAGTTAACCCTGTTAAGGTTACTGAATAATATATATTGAAATAGATTGTAGTAACTTAAAGATAGAAATTTTTACTTTACAATTTTATTGTTTAGTATTATTATATTCTATGTCAATTAAATAGTATGCCATAGACAGTAGGTGCACAGTATATCATATACTGATGCGTAATTTGATGATAATCACCCTACCGAGGTTGAATTAATAACGGTTAATCACCCTTTGTATGTCTATGTGCATGCAAAGGGTTTAATTTTTGCATTGAATTGAAAAGGAGGTGGATGTTTTGCCTAGTAATAAGATACTTGAACAGAAGAAGGAAATCGTTAGAGAGTTATCAGAGAAAGTAAAATCTGCACAATCGTTTATATTAGCTGATTATAGAGGATTAACTGTTGAGCAGGATACTGAAATGAGAAATGCTTTAAGGGCTGCCGGAGTTGAATACAGGGTAGTTAAAAATAGATTAACTAGTCTAGCAATGAAGGAAAATGGCTATGAGGAATTGGATAGCTTTTTAGAAGGACCAACGTCTATAGCTATGAGTACAAATGACGTTGTTGCGCCTGCTAAGGTTTTATCCGAATTTGCCAAGAAGTTTGAAGCACTCGAACTTAAAGTTGGTGTGGTTGAAGGTAAGGTTATTGATCTTAATGGTATTAAGGCACTTGCTGAATTGCCATCACGTGAGGTTCTTATCGCGAAGGTATTGGGAGGCTTCAATGCTCCTATATCTGGTTTCGCAAACGTATTAAATGCAAACTTAAGAGGTTTGGTTGTAGCATTAAATGCTATAGCTGAGCAGAAAGCAAACGCATAAGTAAATTAAAAGAATAAACTATTAAAATTAAAAAATATTTGGAGGTATTATACAATGGCTAGTGAAAAAGTTACAAAATTAATTGAGGATGTAAAGAATTTAACAGTATTAGAATTATCAGAATTAGTAAAGGCTCTTGAAGAAGAATTTGGAGTATCAGCAGCAGCTCCTGTAGCAGTTGCAGCAGCACCAGCAGCAGGTGGAGCAGCACCAGCAGCAGAAGAAAAGACTGAATTCAATGTAGTATTGAAGGATGCTGGAGCAGAAAAGATTAAGGTTATCAAAGTTGTTAGAGAAGTAACTGGTCTTGGCTTAAAAGAAGCTAAAGAACTCGTTGACGGAGCACCAAGCACTATTAAAGAAAATGTATCAAAGGACGAAGCTACTTCAATTGAAGCTAAGTTCAAGGAAGTTGGAGCAACAATTGAAATTAAATAATATCTAGAATAGATATAAAAAATATGACCCTATAAATGGGAGGAGATTTTCTAACAAAGGCGGAGGAAAGCATAATACTTGTTTTATTGTCAACTCTGACAGAAATTTGTTGGGGAAAACAGCCTCTTTAAAAGAGTGTTATATTATTGCTTATAAAAACAAAAGAGGCTACTCACAATCTTAGAGTAGTCTCTTTTATTAAGAGTAAAAGACAAAGTTATATGTAAGTTAAATATAAAATCAATTTAGAACATAAATAAAACTAAATTAATTAGTTTTTTCAAATGTTCAATATCAAAGTAAATGCTTACAATGTTGATGCTTTAGCTAGACAAATTACTTGCAGAATATTTGATATTATTTTTGAAATTTATTATACATAATATTAATTGATTTTATTACATAATATTAATTGATTTTATTACATATATGAATATTAGAGTATATTGATACAGAAGTCTTGAAAGAAAATAGCATATATGCTATAAATTTTTTTTATTTAATACATTTAATACATTTAGGTTAATTTATTTTTAGAATCAAGATACAAAACTAATGTTTAATATCCTAGTAAAATACAGGCATAAAAATACAATTAAAATTGTCAATAATAAATATAATATTATTGACAACCAATATGAACTATGATATCATTATAAACTGCATTAAAATTCTGTTGTCACGTCCAAAAATGGGAAATTAATTTGATTTGCTTACATAAATTATAGCATATGCGAATAATCAAGACAATAATTGTTAATAATATTTTAATGTGTCTGTATATAGCATTATTATATGTTTTTTTACGAAATATATACTTGGTTTGATTTACAATTTTACATAATACAATTCTAATTATGTGAGATTTTTAAATATTCCTAATAAAAGTCATAAGTTTATGAGGTGATATAAATATGGTACAACCCGTAAAATTGGGTAGAAACACAAGAATGAGTTTTTCTAAAATACGAGACGTACTAGAAATGCCAAACCTGATAGAAGTTCAGAAGAATTCATATCAATGGTTTTTGGATGATGGTCTAAGAGAGGTTTTCAGAGATATTTCTCCTATAACAGATTATACTGGAAACTTAATTTTGGATTTTGTAGATTACTCTCTTGATGATGAACCAAAGTATAGTGTCGAAGAGTGCAAGGAGAGAGACACTACATACTCTGCACCCTTAAAAGCAAAAGTTAGATTAATTAACAAGGAATCAGGAGAAGTTAAGGAGCAGGAAATCTTTATGGGAGATTTTCCTCTTATGACAGACACTGGTACCTTTATAATTAATGGTGCTGAGCGTGTAATTGTAAGTCAGCTTGTAAGATCCCCAGGTATTTACTATTCAATGAAGTTTGATAAAATTGGTAAGAAGTTATATTCTAATACTGTTATCCCAAATAGAGGAGCATGGTTAGAATATGAGACTGATTCTAATGATATCTTATCTGTAAGGATTGATAGAACTAGAAAGTTACCTCTAACAGTGTTATTAAGAGCTTTAGGTTATGGAACCGATTATGAAATAACACAATTATTAGGTGAAGATGAAAGAATTTTAGCTACTATTCAAAAAGATAATGCTAAAACTCATGAAGAAGGATTAATTGAAATATATAAGAGATTAAGACCAGGCGAACCGCCAACTGTTGACAGTGCAAAAAATCTTATCAATAGTCTATTTTTTGATGCGAAAAGATATGATCTTGCAAAGTTTGGTAGATTTAAATTTAATAAAAAATTAGCATTATCAAATCTAATCAACGGACAGGTTGCGGCTGAAAATATTATTTCACCTGAAACTGGCGAGGTTTTAGTAGCTGAAGGTGAGTTAATAGATAGAAAGAAAGCTGAAGAGGTTCAGAATTCAGGAGTTAATATTGTATATTTATTAATTGATGGCAAATCAATTAAGGTAATTGGAAATAATACTGTTGATATTCGTGAGTTTATTGATTTTGATGTTTCTGACATAGGAATTACCGAAAAAGTTCAATATACAGTATTAAAAGAAATACTTGAAAGCAATCTTGAAAAAGAACAGCTTAAAAAAGCACTTAAAGAAAGAATAAATGATTTGATTCCAAAACATATCACTACTTATGACATAATTTCTTCAATTAATTATATTATTAACCTTGATTATGGAATAGGTACTGTTGATGATATTGACCACTTAGGGAACAGAAGATTGCGTTCTGTAGGTGAGTTGCTGCAGAACCAATTCAGAATAGGCTTATCAAGAATGGAAAGAGTTGTAAGGGAAAGGATGACTATACAGGATATTGATGTAGTTACTCCACAAGCCCTTATTAATATAAGACCAGTTGCTGCAGCTATTAAGGAGTTTTTTGGAAGCAGCCAGTTGTCACAATTCATGGATCAGACTAATCCTCTAGCTGAGTTAACTCACAAGAGAAGACTTAGTGCGTTAGGACCTGGTGGTTTGAGTAGAGAAAGAGCGGGCTTTGAAGTTCGTGACGTTCACCATTCCCATTATGGTCGTATGTGTCCAATTGAGACTCCTGAAGGACCGAATATAGGTTTGATAGGTTCCTTGAGTACCTATGCCAGAGTCAACGAATATGGTTTTATTGAATCACCTTATAGAGTAGTTGATAAAGAAAAGGGTATAGTTACAGATGAAATAGTATACTTGACAGCGGATGTAGAAGATCCATTTATTGTAGCTCAAGCTACTGAGCCTTTAGATGAAAATGGAAGGTTTATTTCAAAGAAGATTGTAGCAAGATTTATGGACCAGATTTTGGAGGTTGAAAATACAAAGGTTGATTATATGGATGTATCTCCAAAACAAATGGTATCAGTAGCTACTGCTATGATTCCGTTCCTTGAAAATGATGATGCTAACCGTGCTCTTATGGGTTCGAACATGCAGCGTCAGGCTGTTCCGCTTATAAAAGCAGATTCTCCTATTGTTGGTACAGGTATTGAGTATAAAGCAGCAAGAGATTCTGGTGTATGTATCATTGCAAAGAACTCCGGAGTGGTAGACAAAGTATCTGCAAATGAAATAATTATAAAAACTGATACTGGTAAAAAAGATGTTTATAAGCTTCTCAAATATATGCGTTCTAACCAAGGTACTTGCTTAAATCAAAGACCTATTGTTAGAAAAGGTGAAATAGTTGAGAAGGGAGATATTATTGCAGACGGACCATCTACCGATAATGGTGAAATTGCATTAGGAAGAAATATCCTTATTGGGTTTATGACTTGGGAAGGTTATAACTACGAGGATGCGATTCTTATAAATGAAAAACTTGTTAGAGAAGATGTTTATACTTCAATCCATATAGAGGAATACGAGGCAGAAGCTAGAGACACTAAGCTTGGACCTGAGGAAATAACAAGAGATATTCCAAATGTTGGAGAAGAAGCACTTAAGGATCTTGACGATAGAGGAATAATTAGAATAGGTGCAGAAGTTCGTTCTGGAGATATTCTTGTGGGTAAGGTTACTCCTAAGGGTGAGACAGAACTTACTGCTGAAGAAAGATTACTAAGAGCTATCTTTGGTGAAAAAGCTAGAGAGGTTCGTGATACTTCACTTAGAGTTCCTCATGGTGAATCAGGTATTATTGTTGATGTTAAGGTGTTCACTAGAGAAAATGGAGATGAACTACCACCAGGAGTAAATCAACTTGTTAGAGCATATATCGCTCAAAAGAGAAAGATCTCTGTTGGAGATAAAATGGCTGGTAGACATGGTAATAAGGGTGTTATTTCCAGAATACTTCCTGAAGAGGATATGCCATTCTTACCTGATGGTACTCCTTTAGAGATAGTACTAAATCCACTAGGCGTTCCTTCACGTATGAATATTGGACAGGTGCTGGAAGTGCATTTAGGATTTGCCGCAAAGGCATTGGGCTGGAAGATTGCCACTCCAGTTTTTGATGGTGCAACTGAGGAAGACATTAGAAATACATTAATACAAGCAGGAAAAGACCCTGATGGTAAGACCATTCTTTATGATGGAAGAACTGGTATGCCATTTGATAATAGAGTTACAGTTGGGTATATGTATTACTTGAAACTTGCCCATCTTGTTGATGATAAGATTCATGCTAGATCTACTGGTCCATATTCATTAGTAACTCAGCAGCCTTTAGGAGGTAAAGCTCAGTTTGGTGGACAGAGATTTGGAGAAATGGAAGTTTGGGCTTTGGAGGCATATGGAGCTTCATATACACTGCAAGAAATTCTGACAGTAAAATCAGATGATGTTGTTGGTAGAGTTAAGACATATGAGTCTATTGTAAAAGGTGAAAACATACCTGAACCTGGAATTCCTGAATCATTTAAGGTTCTTATTAAAGAACTTCAGAGTTTGGCGCTTGATGTTAAGGTTTACTCAGAAGAGGAAGGCGAAATTACGATTAAAGAGTATGTTGATGATGATATTGAAGAGTTGAATGTTAACATTGAGGGAAGAGAAGATGAAGCGGCTTTGACAAATGATTTTGATGATGAGCTGAAAGATGATATTCTTATTGATGATGATTTAGATATTGATGATATAGATGATATTGGAAGCATCAGTACAGGAGACAATCTTGAAGAAGAACTCACAGATGAATTGTTTGCTGACGAAGATCTTGATGATGATTTCGACGATGAGGATTTTTAGGGAGGGAGATAAGCTATGTTTGAACTAAACAATTTTGATTCTATAAAAATAGGATTGGCTTCTCCGGAAAAGATTAGAGAATGGTCAAAAGGCGAAGTAAAAAAGCCCGAAACAATAAATTATAGAACATTAAAACCAGAAAGAGATGGTTTGTTCTGCGAAAGAATTTTTGGACCTCAAAAGGATTGGGAGTGCCATTGCGGTAAATATAAAAGAATCAGATATAAAGGTATTGTTTGTGATAGATGTGGGGTTGAGGTTACTCGTTCAAAGGTAAGAAGAGAGAGAATGGGTCATATAGAACTTGCTGCACCAGTTTCTCATATTTGGTATTTTAAAGGAATACCAAGCAGAATGGGCTTGCTTTTGGATATGTCACCTAGATCTCTAGAAAAGATTTTGTATTTTGCATCCTATGTTGTAATTGATCCTGGTCAGACACCACTATCTAAAAAGCAAGTATTAACAGAAAAAGAATATAGAGATAGTGTTGAGAAATTTGGACTCAGTTTTAGAGCTAGTATGGGTGCTGAAGCTATAAAAGAACTTCTTTTGGAGATTGATTTAGAAGCACTTTCAAAGGAATTGAGAAGTGATTTAGCTGATTCAACAGGTCAAAAGAGAATCAGAGCTGTAAAAAGGCTAGAGGTTGTAGAAGCTTTCAGACTTTCAGGAAATCGTCCTGAATGGATGATTCTTGATGTTGTTCCTGTCATTCCTCCTGAATTAAGACCTATGGTACAGCTTGATGGAGGAAGATTTGCAACATCAGATTTAAATGACCTGTATAGAAGGGTTATTAATAGAAATAACAGATTAAAAAGACTCCTAGATTTAGGAGCGCCTGATATCATAGTCAGAAATGAGAAGCGTATGCTTCAAGAGGCTGTTGATGCTTTGATTGATAATGGCAGAAGAGGACGTCCAGTAACAGGACCTGGTAACAGACCTCTTAAATCATTATCTGATATGCTTAAGGGTAAGCAGGGACGTTTCCGCCAGAACTTATTGGGTAAGCGTGTTGACTACTCTGGACGTTCTGTTATCGTTGTTGGCCCTGACCTAAAGATTTTCCAGTGTGGTTTGCCTAAGGAAATGGCACTTGAATTATTTAAACCATTTGTTATGAAAAAGTTAGTTAACGATGGTTTAGCACACAATATCAAGAGTGCAAAGAGAATGGTTGAAAGAGTTAGAAATGAAGTCTGGGACGTATTGGAAGATGTTATAAAAGACCATCCAGTATTGCTGAACCGTGCCCCAACACTTCACAGGCTTGGTATACAAGCATTTGAACCTGTTTTAGTTGAAGGTAGAGCATTAAAACTGCATCCTTTAGTATGTTCGGCATATAATGCTGACTTCGATGGTGACCAGATGGCTGTTCACGTGCCTCTATCAGCAGAAGCACAATCAGAGGCAAGATTCTTGATGCTTTCAGCAAATAACTTGCTTGCACCAAAGGATGGTAAGCCAATTACTGTTCCTACGCAGGATATGGTTTTAGGTAGCTATTATTTGACAATTGAAAAGCCTGGCGAACCAGGAGAAGGTAAAGTATTCTGTGCCATGGATGAAGTTCTTATGGCTTATGATGCAGGTGAATTAGGACTCCATGCTCAGATAAAGGTTAGAGTTGAAAAAGAGATAAACGGAGTTAAGCAGAAGAAATTAATCACATGTACTGCTGGAAGACTTATATTTAATGAAGCAATCCCTCAGGATTTAGGATTTGTTGATAGAACTGATATAAATAAAGCTTTTGACCTAGAGGTTGACTTTATCGTTGGTAAGAAAGAACTTGGTAAGATAATTGATAAATGTATAAGAGTTCATGGAACTACAACAACTGCAATTATTCTTGATAGAATAAAGGCATTGGGCTTCAAATATTCAACAAAAGGTGCTATTACTATCAGTGTATCTGATATGGTTGTACCTGCGGTTAAGAAGCAGTATCTAGAAGAGACAGAAGCAACAATTGACAATATAGTTAAACAGTTCAAGAGAGGACTTATATCAGATGATGAACGCTACAATTCTGTTATAGCTACTTGGACAGAAACAGGTGAAAACATCACTAGAGCTCTTATAGATAACTTGGATAGATTTAATCCTGTGTTCATGATGTCACAGTCTGGAGCGAGAGGTAATATCAATCAGATTAAGCAGCTTGCTGGTATGAGAGGTTTGATGGCTGATACATCTGGTAAGACAATAGAAATACCTATTAAATCAAACTTCCGTGAAGGACTTAATGTATTGGAATTCTTTATTTCTACTCACGGAGCTAGAAAAGGTTTGGCTGATACAGCGCTTAGAACTGCTGACTCTGGTTACTTGACAAGACGTTTGGTTGACGTAAGTCAGGATGTTATTGTAAGAGAGTTGGATTGTGGTACTAATAAAGGTATTGAGATATCCGATGTTAAGAGTGGAAGCGAAGTAATAGAACCATTGGCTGAGAGACTCATAGGAAGATATACTATTGAAGATGTTTATGACCCTAATACAAACGAATTGATTGTAACTAAAGATGAGGCTATTACTGAACGTATTGCTGATAGAATTATTAAAGCTGGATATAAGAAAATGAAGATCCGTTCAGTACTTACATGTGAATCTAAAGTTGGTGTTTGTGCTAAATGCTATGGTGCAAATCTTGCAACAGGTGAGGCTGTTAATGTGGGTGAAGCAGTTGGTATTATTGCTGCACAGTCAATCGGTGAACCTGGTACACAGTTGACAATGAGAACCTTCCACACTGGTGGTGTTGCCGGTGATGATATTACACAAGGTTTGCCTCGTGTAGAGGAGTTGTTTGAGGCAAGAAAGCCAAAGGGATTAGCTATAATTACTGAAATATCTGGTAAAGTTAAATTATCTGATACTAAGAAAAAGAGAGAAGTAATTGTAACTGCTGAAGATGGAGAAACTAAGTCATACTTGATACCATATGGTTCAAGAATTAAAGTATATGACGATGACATTGTTGAAGCTGGTGATGAGTTGACAGAGGGTTCAGTAAATCCTCATGACATTCTTAAGATTAAGGGCCTCAGAGGAGTTCAGGCATACTTATTGCAAGAGGTTCAAAGAGTTTATAGAATGCAGGGTGTTGACATCAATGACAAGCACATCGAAGTTATAGTAAGGCAAATGATGAGAAAGGTTAAGATTGAAGATGCAGGTGATACAAGCCTATTGCCAGGCGGTTTAGTGGATATGCTAGAGTTTGATAGTGAGAATGAAAAGGCTATCCAAGCTGGCTTAAGACCTGCTACTGGAGAACGCACTTTGTTAGGTATAACAAAGGCTTCACTTGCTACAGATTCATTCTTGTCTGCCGCTTCATTCCAGGAGACAACAAGGGTTCTAACTGAAGCAGCAATTAAGGGTAAGGTTGATCCTTTGGTTGGATTAAAAGAAAATGTTATTATTGGTAAACTTATTCCTGCAGGTACTGGTATGAGCAGATACAAAGATATTAGTATTAGTCAGGTTATTGAATAATTTTAGGATCAAATATATAAATATTTATGAAACGACCATAGCAATATGGTCGTTTTATGAATATTAGAGTTTATACATATAAAACATCTCTAATATGCTTACTATGAGAATTATGAGAATAATGTAAAATGATTTAAACACTCAGTATGCTTGACAAAAGCTGTAATTGAGTGATAAAATAATTCAGTGCGCAGAATTTATGTTTTTTTTGTGTGCATATTTTCATGTATAATTTCAAATTAATAATGAAATATCTTTGTTATTTTAACTGGAGATTAGCAGCTCTAGTTTTATTAAATAACAGAGTATGTAGTAAATTTTAAATTGGAGGAAGCAAATTGTTGGATGATCTTAAACACTATAAGAAAGTAGTTGGTGTAAAACAGTCAACAAAGGCAATAGAAAATGGCATTGTAGCCAAAGTTTTTATTGCTAAGGATTGCGAACAAAGAGTAGTAAGAGGTATTATTGAACTCTGTGAAAAACAGTCCTTACCTATAACATATGTTGACTCCATGAAACAGTTAGGAAAGGCATGTGGTATTGAGGTTGAAGCTGCTGTTGCATGTATTCTGAAATAAACCACATAATATGATTAATTGCTATATTTATTTATTTCGATACAGGATGTATTGGAGTAAGTACTATATATATAATATTTACCTTTGGAAGGAGGTGTACTAATGCCAACATTTAATCAGCTGGTTAGAAAGGGCAGAGAGGTTATTGAAAAGAAATCAACTGCTCCAGCTCTCCAGAAAGGATTTAACTCAAAGAAGAAAAAGGTAACAGATATTAGCAGCCCTCAAAAGAGAGGTGTTTGTACTGTTGTAAAGACTTCAACACCAAAGAAACCAAACTCAGCGTTACGTAAAGTAGCAAGGGTTCGTCTCACAAATGGATTTGAAGTAACTGCATATATTCCTGGAATAGGTCATAACCTACAGGAGCATAGCGTTGTTCTTATCAGAGGTGGAAGAGTTAAAGACCTGCCTGGTGTAAGGTACCATATAGTTAGAGGTACTCTTGACACTGCCGGAGTTGCCAAGAGAATGCAAGGCCGTTCAAAATACGGTGCAAAGCGTCCAAAGGCAGGTGCAGGAAGTAAGTAAAAACACAGCGTGCTGACAATTTAAAATGTTAGGTGCTTAGTACGTGATTATATATATTTTGTAAAAGTGAAGATAGGTTTTAAGATTAGTTTTATAGTCTGTTAACACTAGAAAGGTATATTTATGTACTTGCGCTGACGACGGTTTAAACCACGAGTACCTGTGATACGTTGAGTGGGGATTACCCATGAATAATGTTATCATAAAAGGAGGGAAGTAAAGTGCCAAGAAAAGGTCATATTTCAAAAAGAGACGTTTTGCCAGATCCTATGTATGGAAGCAAAATAGTAACAAAGCTAATAAACAATGTTATGTATGATGGTAAGAAAGGTATATCACAGAAGATATGCTATGATGCTTTTGAAATAGTAAAGCAAAAGACTGGTAGAGATCCTCTGGAAGTATTTGAAGAGGCAATGGCAAACATTATGCCAGTACTTGAAGTTAAAGCTAGAAGAGTTGGTGGAGCAACATATCAAGTTCCAATGGAAGTTAGACCAGATAGAAGACAAGCTTTAGGATTAAGATGGCTTGTTGGTTACGCTCGTAAAAGAGGAGAGCGTACTATGAAGGAAAGACTTGCTGGTGAAATGTTAGATGCTATCAACAGTACTGGTGGAGCTTTCAAGAAGAAAGAAGATACACACAAGATGGCTGAAGCTAACAGAGCATTCGCTCACTATCGTTGGTAAACGATGGTTTTTGATAGATTGTAAGATAGAACTTCCTATATTTAATAGGATTTTCTAATATTTTTTAAATATAAAATTAGATAAATTGATTATATATCAATTGGACTATCGTGAAAGGAGGGTACTATGCCCAGGCAATTTGACTTACAACACACAAGAAACATTGGTATAATGGCTCATATTGATGCTGGTAAAACAACAACTACTGAGCGTATACTGTTTTATACAGGTAGGACTCATAAAATCGGCGAAACTCATGAAGGTTCGGCTACTATGGACTGGATGGAGCAGGAGCAGGAGAGAGGTATAACAATTACTTCTGCTGCTACTACTGCACAGTGGAAAGGTAACAGAATAAATATTATTGATACGCCGGGGCACGTTGACTTCACTGTAGAGGTTGAAAGATCTCTTCGTGTGCTCGATGGTTCAGTAACAGTTTTCTGTGCTAAAGGTGGAGTTGAACCCCAGTCTGAAACAGTTTGGAGACAGGCTGATAAGTATGGAGTTCCACGTATGGCATATGTAAATAAAATGGATATTATGGGAGCTGACTTTTACAATGTACTTTCTATGATGAAAGAAAGATTACAGTGTAATGCAGTACCAATACAATTACCAATTGGAAGTGAAGATACATTTACAGGAATGGTAGATTTAGTTACTATGACTGCAGTTGTATTCAAGGATGATTTAGGGAAAGTAGTTGAAGAACAACCTATTCCTGAAGACATGAAGGATATTGTAAAAAAATATCGTGATTTATTATTAGAATCAGTTGCTGAACAAGATGAAGAAATAATGATGAAATACCTTGAGGGTGAGGAAATCACTGTTGAGGAAATAAAGAAGTGCATCAGAATTGCAACTATAAAATTAAAGATGGTTCCTGTAGTTTGTGGTTCTTCATACAGGAATAAGGGTGTACAGCAAATGCTAGATGCAGTTGTTGATTTTATGCCATCACCTGTTGATATTCCAGCTATTAAGGGTATATCAATAGATGGCGAGACTGAAATGGAAAGAGAAGCTGATGATAATGCTCCATTCTCAGCACTTGCATTTAAGATTATGACTGACCCATATGTTGGTAAGCTCTGCTTCTTCAGAGTATATTCTGGAACACTAAATTCAGGTTCTTATGTTCTTAATTCAACAAAGAATAAGAGAGAAAGAATCGGTAGAATTCTTCAAATGCATGCAAATCATAGAGAAGAAATAGATATTGTTTATTCAGGAGATATTGCTGCTGCTGTTGGATTAAAAGATACAACAACAGGTGATACTTTATGTGAAGAAAACAATCCTGTTATTCTTGAATCTATGGAATTCCCAGAGCCTGTTATAGAGGTTGCTATTGAACCTAAGACAAAGGCAGACCAAGAAAAAATGGGTATTGCGTTGCAGAAGCTAGCGGAAGAGGATCCAACATTTAAAGTTCATACCGATGCAGAGACAGGACAAACTATTATCGGAGGTATGGGTGAACTTCACTTGGATATTATCGTTGATAGAATGAGAAGAGAATTCAAGGTTGAAGCAAATGTTGGTAATCCACAGGTTTCATATAAAGAAACTATTCGCAAAGCTGTTAAATCTGAAATGAAGTATGCTAGACAGTCTGGTGGTAAAGGTCAATACGGTCATTGTGTTATCGAAATTGAACCAAGAGAACCAGGTTCTGGTTACGAATTTGTTAATAAGATTGTTGGTGGTGCTATTCCTAAGGAATACATTCCTGCAATTGACGCTGGTATACAAGAGGCTATGAAAGCTGGTGTACTTGGTGGATATAATGTAGTTGATATTAAAATAACTCTTGTTGATGGTTCATATCATGAAGTTGACTCTTCTGAAATGGCGTTTAAGATTGCTGGTTCAATGGCATTTAAGGATGGATGTAAAAAAGCAAATCCTGTTCTCCTAGAACCAATAATGAAGGTTGATGTTAGCGTTCCTGAAGAATATATGGGAGACGTTATGGGTGGAATCAACGCAAGAAGAGGACGTATTGAAGGTATGGAAGCACGTAATGGTGTGCAGAATATTAGAGCATTAGTACCACTATCTGAAATGTTTGGATATGCTACGTCACTTCGTTCTTCAACACAAGGTAGAGGTAATTTCTCAATGGAGACTAGTCACTTTGAAGAAGTTCCTAAGAGCATTCAAGAGAAGGTTCTAGCTGGTAGAAGTACTAATGAGTAAAACTCATCTTTGAGTGAGTAAGTGTTAATTGCAGGAGCAAAAGCTCTTGTTTAAGGACAAAATATAAACAAAATCTACTAAATAGCGCAATGCGCTTTAATGAAAGGATGGATTTTAAAATGGGTAAGGCTAAATTTGAAAGATCAAAACCACACGTTAATATTGGAACAATTGGTCACGTTGACCATGGTAAGACTTCTTTAACTGCTGCTATAACTAAAGTATTAGGAATGTTGGGAAGAGCTGAAGTAAAAGATTACGGCTCAATTGACTCAGCTCCAGAAGAAAGAGAAAGAGGTATCACAATCAATACTGCTCACGTTGAGTATGAAACTGAAACTAGACACTACGCTCACGTTGACTGCCCAGGCCATGCCGACTATGTTAAGAACATGATCACTGGTGCTGCTCAGATGGACGGTGCTATATTAGTTGTTTCTGCTGCTGATGGTCCAATGCCTCAGACTAGAGAACACATTCTTCTATCAGGACAGGTTGGTGTTCCTTATATAGTAGTATTCTTAAACAAATGCGATATGGTTGATGATGAAGAACTTATCGAATTAGTTGAAATGGAAGTTAGAGAATTATTAAGTTCATACGACTTCCCAGGTGATGATACTCCAATAATAAGAGGATCAGCTCTTGTAGCATTAGAATCAAATTCAACAGATCCTCACGCTCCAGAATATGCTCCAATCTTGAAGCTTATGGATGAAGTTGACAAATATATCCCAACTCCAGAGAGAGCAGTTGACAAGCCATTCTTAATGCCTGTCGAGGACGTATTCTCAATCACAGGTCGTGGTACTGTTGCTACTGGTAGAGTTGAAAGTGGTGTTGTTAAGGTTGGAGATGAAGTTGAAATCGTTGGTTTGATGGACGAATCAAGAAAAACAGTTGTAACTGGTGTTGAAATGTTTAGAAAGCTTCTTGATCAAGCACAAGCTGGTGATAACATCGGTGCTCTATTAAGAGGTATTCAGAGAAATGAAATCGAAAGAGGACAGGTTCTTGCTAAGGTTGGATCAATCAAACCTCACACATACTATGAAGGACAGGTTTACGTTTTAACTCAAGCAGAAGGTGGAAGACATAAGCCATTCTTCAATGGTTACAGACCACAGTTCTATTTCAGAACTACTGACGTTACAGGTGTTATCGAGATTCCAGAAGGAACTGAAATGGTTATGCCTGGTGACCACATCACTATGAAGGTTAAGTTAATCACTCCTATCGCTATGGCTGAAGGACTTAAGTTCGCTATTCGTGAAGGTGGAAGAACAGTTGGTGCTGGTAACGTTTCAAAGATTATTGAATAATAATTAATGAAATATAATAAAAGGGAATCGATGAAAATCGGTTCCTTTTTGTATGCGTGCCGAATGAATAATTGGATGCAGTAATAATTCTATGTCAATAGATATGGTATAGACAGTAAACTGAATTTCTCGTTCTATGTCAATAGTTGGGGTAGAGCAGTAAACTGAAATAAGCTAATAAAGCTAAGCATAAAGAGGAGGGAAGGCCTTTAATATGCTTAGCTTTATTAGTAATTAGGTTAGTTTAGATAGTTTAGTTATTTATTTCAGAGAAGAGTTATATCTTAAATATTGATATAGCTTTTTCTAAATCATCAGACATTGCTTGTAAAGTGTTAGCATACTCGGCTAATTCTTTAGAAGCATTCATCTGAGTAAGTGTACTTTCAAATATTTCGCCGCTTGTAACAGCCGACTGTTCAGCAACAGCTGATATGCTTTGCATAGATTCAAGAACATTTTCTTTTGAATTCATTATGCTTGATACAGACTGTGACATTCTATCCATACTTTCAATAATTTTATCCATTGATGTAAATATAGTCTTAAAGGTATGATCTGCTTCATTAACGGTCTGTAATTGCTCTTGAATTAGTAAGCTAGAACTTGTTGCTTCTGCCACAGCTTGCTCAGTTTTCAACTGAGCCTTAGATATAATTTCACTGATATTTACTGAAGCTGATTTTGAATGATCAGCAAGTTTCTTAACCTCAGATGCAACGATTGCAAAACCTTTACCAGCTTCGCCTGCTCTTGCAGCTTCAATAGAAGCATTTAAAGAAAGTAAATTTGTTTGTTCAGATATACCAACTATAACTTTTACAATTTTTTGAATTTCTTTCATACTAGAACTTAATTCAGTAATGTTCTTAACTATTCTATCTGAAGCAGAATTAGTTTGATGTGATTTAATATTTAGAGCATTAACTACCTCAGAAGCACCTTCACTTAATGCTTTGGTATGTCCTACAACTTCGGCTACTTCTTTCATATTGTCGCCCACAACATTAATTTCATTAGATAGTATACTCATTGTTTCAACGCCATCGTTAATATCATTAGCTTGCTCATTTGCACCTTCAGCGATTTGCTTGATTGTAATAGAAACCTGCTGAGAAAGATTATTACTTTCGCTTGATGAAATTGCAATCTTATTTGAAAAGTCGAGAATCTTCTGAGCAGATTGTTTAACTTTCTCAACTAGAGCATTTATATTAATCAGCATGGAGTTGAAGTTCCTGCTAATATCTGATAATTCATCATTACCATTATCTGTAATAGAAATTGTTAAGTCACCATCTTTTGCCTTTTTCATATAATGTACGAGATTAACAGATGGTATTGATATACTCTTTGAAATTAACAATGATATTAAAACAGCAATTAATATGCATATAATACCAAATATGATTATGTTAGTTCTTAAATCATCAGCTGTACTATTTAAATAATAAAATGGAATAACTGAAACTATATACCAGCCGTTTATTTTTAGTGAAGAAAATGTTATTAAACAGTTTTCTTCATTACATATGGACTCAAAATTACCAGTTGAAGTATTTAACTCAGTAATCTTCTTAGCAATAGCTTTTGATATATCGTTTGATTCAAATACTGGGAAATTAGCACTTCTCGAAGAAATAACTACTCCATCTTTAGCTACAATAAATATATCAAAAGGTTCGCCAGTAACTTTATCTACACCTATATCTAAGTCCTTATAGCTGCCAGTAAATAAACTCTCATCAGGTATTTGAGTTATAACTCCTAAGTAATCACCAGTTATAATAGAAAATATAGATTTACTTAAACCAACTACTTTTTGGCCATTTGAAGAGTACTGAACCCACTTAGTAGTTTTTTCATCATGAGTTGAATCTAAAATTTCTTTATTATGTTCTAGAATGGATGAATTACCTAATATAGTCTCATAATCTTTTGTAGCATACAAACCGAATGTTTTAATAGCATCATTATTAGAAATACTTGACTGAAAGGCATCAATTATTTTTTGCTTTTCATCGAAACGAACATCTTCATTACCATTTGCATATAATTCCAAAGAACCCTGTAAGGAATTATTAATAGCGAGATCAGAAGCAAAATCCTCAAAATTTTTAATGTTGTTTGCAAGAATAGTACTAGTTTGATTTAAAACTTGTTGAGAATAGCTTTTTACATTATCATTAATTGCCGTAGATGATTTATTATATGTATATACTGATGTAAATACCAATAAAAGAAGAATTATAAGGACAAATGACAAAATAAGCCTTGTTTGAATTCTAATTTTTCTTAAGAAACTGTACAAGGGAGAAGTAGTTGCTTTATTGGTTTTAGCAGTATTTAATTTATTTCTTTTGAATAATCCACTAACATTTTTTATTTTTATGGCTTTTGACGATTTTTTTCTAAATGGCTTTTTAATAATCGATATGATACTTTGTATAAATTTCATGATAATTCCTCCCTCCTAATAAACCCTGTAAAAATGGGTACAACACAAATCTACATATAAGCTAATATGAGCAAAACACAATTTAAATATATCCATTACTATGTTAATTGAAGTAAAGTATCTATTGATTGATTAATTAAGCATAAATCTCAGATGTAAAGACAATAAAATACATACTTGTATTTTTGAAGGAATACCTTTAAATTATACTTTAAACAATATTAATATTCTTCATTCTAAAGCTAATTCCTCTATATATATTTAAATTACGCATAAATGTCTCACAAAAGACAATAAAATACACATTCGAATATATAAATTGAATTTAAATGGTTATAATAATGTTTTGTGTGGTAAAATAATACTAGATATAAATAATACTTGGATGTTTATTATACAATAAAAGGGGTATAAAAAAAAGTACTAATTTACTTAATATGCTGATTGAGAGGATGGTAATTTTATGCTAGAGATTAAAAAAAATATATACTGGTGTGGCATTAGGGATTGGGGACTTGGAGTTTTCCATGGACATGAGCTTTCAACACATAGAGCTTCTTCTTATAACTCATATTTGATTAAGGATAAAAAGACTGTTCTTGTTGATACAGTATGGGATCCATATAAAGAGAAGTTTATTGAAGATTTAGAAAGAAATGTTGGACTAACAAATATAGATGCTATTGTAATTAATCACGTTGAACCTGATCATGGCGGCAGCTTAGGGCTAATTATGGAAAAAATACCAAATACCCCTATGTATTGTACTAAGAATGGTGCTGAAATAATAAAAAGATATTTCGGTAAGGAATGGAATTTTAACATTGTAAAAACTGGTGATGTATTAGATTTGGGAGAATACAAGCTGAATTTTGTTGATATGCAGATGATTCATTGGCCTGATAGCATGTTGGAATATGTTGATGGTGCAAAGCTTTTGCTATCAAATGATGCGTTTGGACAGCATTATTGTGGTAAAAGTATTTTTAATGATGAGAATGACCAGTGTGAAATAAGTCAAGAAGCAATTAAATATTATGCAAATATATTAGGGCCTTTTAAACCTCTAATTACAAAGAAAATAGAACAAATATTGGCAATGAATTTAGATGTAGATATGATTGCTCCAAGTCATGGTATTATATGGAGGACAAATCCTGCACAAATAATTGAAAATTATCTTGAGTGGTCTAAACCAGATTATAACGAAGGATATGCAGTAATTATCTACGATACAATGTACCATGCAACAAGGGATATGGCTGAAGCCATTGCAAAGGGATTAGAGGAAGGTGGAGTTAAATACAAATTATTTAATGCTGCTACAAAGGATAGAAGTGATTTGAATGTAGAGATATTCAAATCAAATGCAGTTATTCTTGGTAGTTGTACTGTTAATAATTCTGTTTTAAGAGCAACAGCTTCCTTGCTTGATGAGATAAAGGGCTTAAAGGTTAAAAATAAGCTGGCATTTGCTTTTGGAGCTTATGGATGGAGTGGTGAGGCTCATAAAATAATTAGCCAGAAGCTTAGTGAAGCAGGGTTGACATTATGTGGAGAACCTATTGGTGTTAGATATAAGGCGTCTCCTGAAGAAATTGAAAAATGTATTGAGGCAGGAAGAAATATTGCTAAACAACTAAAGGCTTAATATAAAGCAAATACAAATTGTTTTTCGATAATATACTAAAACACAAACAAGCCTTTGGTATTATTAATGAATCTAATTTTCATTCGAAAGTTGGATTAACGTATTTTTCTTTGTACGAAATTAAATATGCTAAAAAAATAAGAGACTTTATCAGTGTGATGAAGTCTCTTTATTTATGGGTCATTGATTATTTCTACCACATCTGATATTAATAGGTTTTGAGCAGAATATATTGCTGCAATACTAAGTAACATAGGGTTATTTGAAAATTATTTGTTGTATTTTAAAAGTACTGATATAATTTTACTAGTAGACTTACAAATAATGGATGATTAATAATAAATACTAAACGATATATGAAGGATATTTAAAAAAGTATTAAGCTTATCTTTTGTGTAAATGTTAATAATTGAAAGTAAAAAAATAATTATAGAAGGGAGGTTAATCATACACAAAAGATAGATTAATATACTTATTGGTAATATTGAAAAGGGGGATAAAAAGATATTTGGAAAAAAGGCTTTGGTAATGTTTTTGGTATTATGTATTTGCTTAAGTGTATGTTCTATATGTAATTTAGGTAATCAAGCTATTGCGGCATCACAAATTGGACTTATTGGGGATTTAAATGGAGATGGTGCCATTGATGCACTTGATTATTCCTTAACAAAGCAACTTCTTCTAGGTTTAATTACTGATTTACCTGTAGAGGATGATTTGTATGCTGCTGATGTTGATGGTGATGGAAGTGTAACTGCATTGGACTTATCATTATAAAAGCAGTATTTATTGGGTCTCATAACAAAATTTCCTAAACATACTATTCCTAAAACAGTTACTCCTAGCGCTATTATGCCTTTAGGAGATTCAATAACGGATGGCTTTAATGTAGCTGGCGGTTATCGAATTAAATTATGGAATACTATTGAAAGTAATGGGCAGAAAGTTGATTTTGTAGGCTCAATGTCAAATGGACCAGCAGAACTTCCAGACAAGAATCATGAAGGACATTCAGGATGGCGTATTGATCAGATTGATGCAAAAATCAATGAATGGATGACTACATATAAGCCTGAGATTGTTTTGTTACATATCGGTACAAATGATATAGCTCAAAGTTATAGTGTAGCAAGTGCTCCTGACAGACTAAGCGCATTAATAGATAAAATATGTGCAAAGCTGCCTGCTAATGGTAAAGTATATGTTTCATCAATCATTCCATTAGCCATGGGAAATATGAATTCTCAAGTAGTAAACTATAACAATAAGATACATGGTATTGTTAAATCAAAGGCAGATGCAGGAAAACCTGTTTATTTCGTTGAGATGTATAGTAAAATTACTACTAGCGATTTAGCTGACGGTGT
Organism: Ruminiclostridium herbifermentans; assembly: GCF_005473905.2. Taxonomy (NCBI): domain Bacteria; kingdom Bacillati; phylum Bacillota; class Clostridia; order Eubacteriales; family Oscillospiraceae; genus Ruminiclostridium; species Ruminiclostridium herbifermentans. The sequence continues at coordinate 4,221,078 of NZ_CP061336.1, read as the reverse complement.
TCATTGCAATAGAACTGGTTATGAGAAAATGGCTGATGTTTGGTATGAAGCAATCAAAAATGATTTGCCTAAATAAGCTTTTAACTAGGTATAATTAAGTATAATATTGTAACTAAAAAGTTTTCACTGTGAAATAAAATTTCGGCTATAATTAACTTTAAGTAAAGATAGTATATTTTTTAACAAAATACTTCTTACAATAAAATAATTATGATATAATAAATGCTGGTATTTTAAGATGCTTTATCTTCAAATATCAGCTTTTGTTTATACTAAAGTCAATTTTGAATAGAGTTTTGATTTAACTAGGAAGCAAACTTTGCGCTAATATAGTTCGCTTCTAGCTACAAGACTCCATAGGTGTAGGATTATGGTACAGTTGTTAGCTTGAATACCATCTCGCACTACAGTATATGCATACTATTGGAAATTGACGTTTGGGTATAACATTAGTACATAATTGTGAATTCTCAGCTTATCGGTAGTTTGCTTTACTCATGTTTTGCTGATATCTGCTAGGCTGAATAAATTTAAAATAGCTATTGAAGGAGGAAGTTAAAATGAATTACTCACATGAAGTTGAAAATATGTGTGTTGTAAAAAAAGGTCCAAATCATGGTCCTGCTCCAATACCTGAAGAAGGTAAATGGGTTAAAGTTAAAGAAGTTAAAGATATTTCTGGTTTGTCACATGGTGTGGGCTGGTGTGCACCACAGCAGGGAACTTGTAAGCTAACTCTAAATGTTAAAAATGGTATTATAGAGGAATCTTTAGTTGAGACAATAGGATGCTCAGGTATGACTCACTCAGCTGCTATGGCTGCTGAAATATTACCAGGCAAGACTTTACTTGAAGCTTTAAATACAGACTTAGTTTGTGATGCTATTAACGTTGCTATGAGAGAGATATTCCTCCAGATAGTATACGGAAGAACACAGTCTGCTTTTTCAGAAGATGGTCTTGTAATAGGTGCTGGACTTGAAGACTTAGGTAAAGGATTACGTTCACAGGTTGGAACAATGTTCTCAACTAAGGCAAAGGGTGTTAGATATCTAGAAATGGCTGAAGGTTATGTTCTCAGTATCGGACTTGATGCAGATGGTGAAGTTATTGGATATAAGTTTGTACACCTTGGAAAGATGATGGAAGCTATTAAAAAGGGTGTTGATCCAAAAGAAGCTTACGAAAAGAATATCGGTACATATGGAAGATATGCTGACGCAGTAAAAACAATAGATCCAAGAGAAGAATAATAAGAGAGAGGTGATACTAGTGGTTAATTTCGAAGGTTATGGAAGAAGAATTGATACAATAAATAAGTGTTTAGCTGAATACGGCTTTAGCAGCTTAGAGGAAGTTAAAGAACTATGTACATCAAAGGGTATAGATGTTGAAGGTATTGTTAAAGGAGTACAACCAATAGCATTTGAAAATGCAGTATGGGCTTATACATTAGGATGCGGTATTGCACTTAAGAAGGGAATAAAAACTGCAGCAGAAGCAGCAGAAGCTATAGGACTTGGCTTACAAGCTTTCTGTATTCCTGGATCAGTTGCTGATTCAAGAAAAGTTGGTATAGGACATGGAAATCTTGCAGCAATGTTATTAAGAGAAGAAACTAAATGTTTCGCTTTCCTTGCAGGACATGAATCATTTGCTGCTGCTGAAGGTGCTATAGGTATAGCAAGAACAGCTAACAAGGTTAGAAAAGAACCTTTAAAGGTTATATTAAACGGACTTGGTAAAGATGCTGCATTAATTATTTCAAGAATTAATGGCTTTACATATGTTGAAACTGATTATGATTTTGCAACTGACACTTTAAAGATTGTTAGATCAAAAGCATACTCAGACGGAGAAAAGTCTAAAGTTAAATGCTATGGAGCTAATGATGTTCTTGAAGGCGTTGCAATAATGAAGCAAGAAAGTGTTGACGTTTCTATCACAGGTAACTCAACTAACCCAACAAGATTCCAGCACTTAGTTGCAGGTACATATAAGAAATGGGCTATTGAAAATGGTAAGAAATACTTCTCTGTTGCTTCTGGTGGAGGAACAGGAAGAACATTGCATCCAGATAATGTTGCTGCTGGTCCTGCTTCATACGGTTTAACAGATTCAATGGGTAGAATGCACGGAGATGCTCAGTTCGCTGGTTCATCTTCAGTTCCTGCTCACGTTGAAATGATGGGTCTTATCGGAGCTGGTAACAACCCAATGGTAGGTATGACAGTTGCCATTGCAGTTGCTATTGAAGAAAATTCAAAGTAAGAGAGTTCTGAGGATTTTTATAATACTAATTCAACCTTCCGGCAAAAAATGAACACTTTCAATTTTAGCTGGGAAAATTGAATAAAAATTTAATTTAGGGGGATTTCTCAAGTCGCGAGTCGGTTGAGAAGTCCTCTTTTATTATCTAGAGGACTTGTGCAAGACTCATAACAAATAAAGATTAATCAAAAAAATTGTAAATAAAGTATAATTTGATTGTTCTATCTTGAAAATATTTTTATGAATGAGTTTTGGTGAGATTAATTATTTATTTTGATTATAACATCTTGGTTAAATCTTGGTTAAATCTTGGTTAGCGGAAGTGTGTTTATGAGAAGAGTAAAGCAGTGTAGTCAATAAAATAGACATTATTATGTATTGAATATTCGAAGAGATCGGCATATAAGTGGTTACTTACAAAAAATATATAACACACGTTATTTGATGGTTTTTGATAAAGACGTGTGTTATTTTTTACACTTTTCCCTTGAAAGATTTTTTTACTTATCATAGTTAACTTAATAGTGTATTTGATAAAAATAATGAAAAATTATGATGCTATAAAGTAGATTCTGCATTATACTATTAAATATAAATATTTAGGGAAGAAGACTACTATTATATGAGGACTGAAAGTAAATGTAATCCATTAAAATGTTTGAATTGCATTTTAGCAAATATGATTGTACTGAAATAGTAAATACTTTTTAGTGAGAATAGCATACTCAATATTCAAAATATAAAAAAGTGTAACTTTGTTTATACTATATATACTGATAGATAAGGTGTATGGTAGTAATCCTAAAATTATATTAAAAAAAACAGGCTGAAATATAAGAGAAACATATTTGAGTTTCTAGATGTTAATAGCACTTTAGAAACTTTTTTATAGAGAGTGTACTTTAGGATATTAATTATTATAATTTTATTAAAAGACTATTTAAAGGTAAAAAATATGTTAAAAACAAGTAAAAATAAAAGCTATTTTACAAATAGAAAAGTTATTATATTATTAGCAATATTTTGCTGCTTTCTGTGGGGGAGTGCGTTTCCGGCTGTAAAAAGCGGTTACATACTTTTTAATATTCCTCAGAATGATATACCCTCTAAAATGCTGTTTGCTGGTTATAGGTTCTTTTTAGCGGGAGTTATTGTACTTATTATATCTAAATGTTTTGGAAGGAAACTGTTTGAATTAAACAAAAATAATGTAGGACAGCTAGTACTTTTGGGAATAACTCAAACATCTTTTCAGATATATTTTTCTACATTGGATTGGCGTATACAACAGGTGTAAAAGGAGCTATCATTAGTTCAACATCTACTTTTTTTAGCATAATAATTGCCCATTTTCTTTATAAGAATGATAGGTTAAGTAAAATCAAAATCCTTGGATGTCTATTAGGGTTTATAGGTGTTATAATTGTAAATATTGATACAAGCATATTAGATTTTAAATTTTCCCTTAAGGGTGAGGGATTTTTACTAATTTCGGCATTTATAGCATCAGCTGCTGCTATTTATGGAAAAAGAATCACACAAATTCTTGACTCAATGGTTGTAACAGGCTATCAACTTGCAATTGGAGGAGTGGTATTAATACTGATAGGAGTTTTAAATCATGGTGCAGTTTTAGAGTTTAATGTAAAATCTGCATTGCTGCTTCTTTATTTAGCTATTCTTTCTTCAATTGCTTTTTTGCTTTGGACAATTTTATTAAAATATAACAAGGTAGGGGAAATAACAATATTTAGTTTTTTCATACCAGTATTCGGGTCCATTTTATCAGCTGTTTTCCTTAATGAGAATATTTTGAAGCTTAAAAATATTTTTGCTTTAATACTTGTTAGTTTAGGCGTTTGGATGATTAATGCTAAAACAAATAGCAGACATAATTTGAAAGGTGAAATAAATGAGCAATCATAAATATACCGAGCTTGCGAATAAGCTTCGTGAAGCAATAAAAACAGGCGTTTACATTGAGGGTCAGAAGCTGCCAAGTGAAAATCAATTGGCTATAAAAACAGGCTACAGCAGGCAAACAGTACGTCAGGCAATAAGTGTCCTGGAAAAAGAAGGGCTCACAAGCCGGATACAAGGAAGCGGCACATATGTTAAAGGTGTGAGACTACACAGAGAGCCTACTCATAATATCGCTGTTGTGACAACATATATTGGAGAATATATTTTTCCTGCAATTTTAAAAGGCATTGATCAGGTGCTTGCGGAAAATGGATATACTTCTATGCTTTCTGCCACTCGTAATCGTGTAGACAATGAACGTAAAGTGCTGATGGATTTACTCAATAAACCAATAGATGGTTTGATTGTAGAAGGCACTAAGACTGCTTTGCCAAATCCTAATATTGACTTATATGAACAGTTTGGGAGACTTGGAATTCCAGTAGTATTTATAAATGGCTATTACCCAAAGCTAAAAAATATCATATATGTAGTTGCTGATGACAGATGTGGCGGAAAAATGGCATGTGAAATTCTTTTGAAAAAAGGTCATAAGCGTATTGCAGGAATATTTAAAAGCGATGATATTCAGGGACACCGCCGATATGCAGGATATGCTGAGGCATTATTTAAAGCAGAACTGTCGGTAGATGATGATAATGTTATGTGGTATACTACTGAAAATCGGGATAGCATTATTGCAGGTACTATTTTGCAAGTTCTTTCGGGTTGCACAGCAGTTGTGTGCTATAATGACGAGGTGGCATATCAAGTTTTAAAAGAACTTCAGCAACAAAAATCTGAAATTATACAGTCTATTGAAATAGTTAGCTTTGATAACAGCATAATAGCAAAGTTTTCATCAACACCATATATATCATTGTCGAATCCTAAAGAAAAAATTGGGTACCTTGCTGCATCTAAAATGATTAATATTCTGAAAAATGAAAAGGAAAGGTCTGTAGTACTGCCTTGGAGTATAGAATAATATATAATAAATAAAAAAAATTTTGTAATTGTTTTGCGAAATATATAATAATTTTTGAGAAATTTCTTCTTGTACCGCATATATTAATGCGGTATTATATTAGAGTAAGTTGTACGTACAACTTACTCTAATATAAGTAATTATTTAAATTAACAATAGAATAATAGTTGGAAAATAAAGTTTATGTCAACATGATATATTTTGGATTTTGTAAATTACAAGTGATTATAACTTATGACATTCTTTGAGAATAGCAAATATAGTGAACATGGTAAGTGAAAACTATAGGTTGCTTTAACTATTTAGTTATTGAAGAATAAAGAATTAAGTTAAAGATTTAAGTAATACTGTTTGCATTGTAAAAGCATAGGCTTTACATATATTGTTAACCATAATTTTGTGTCCAATTTGGGCGTGGAGGTAAACATGAAAGCAGAACTAAAATTGGTTAGAGACGAAGTTATTCAAAAAATTAAAGACGGAAAAACAGTTTTAGGTATTGAATTGGGGTCTACACGTATAAAGGCAGTATTAACGGATGACAAACATGTACCTATAGCTTCTGGTAGCTATGAATGGGAAAATCATTTAGAGGATAATATTTGGACATATCGTCTAGATGATGTATGGACAGGTATTCAAAAAAGTTATCAAAGGTTGGCTGAAGAAGTAAAGGAAAAGTATGATGCACCGCTAGAACAACTTAGTGCCATTGGTTTTTCAGCTATGATGCACGGTTATCTGCCATTTGATAAAGACGGAAACCAATTAGTACCGTTCCGCACCTGGCGTAATACCATTACTGAAAAGGCTGCTGAGGAATTAACAAAACGCTTTAGATTTAATATCCCGCAGCGTTGGAGTATTGCACATCTTTATCAAGCAATACTTAATGAAGAGAAACATGTAAAGGATATTCATTTTTTAACAACTCTTGCTGGTTACGTGCATTGGAAATTAACTGGTCAAAAGGTGCTTGGTGTTGGAGATGCATCAGGTATGTTCCCAATTGACAGTAGTACCTGCAATTACAATGAAAAAATGCTTCAGCAGTTTGACGAACTTGTTGGTAGTAAAAATTTGTCGTTAAGTATTAGAGATATTTTACCAAAGGTACTGATGGCAGGTGAATTTGCTGGATCTCTGACAGAAGAGGGGGCAAAGCTTTTGGATGTAACTGGACAATTGAAGCCAGGTATTCCTTTGTGCCCACCAGAGGGTGACGCTGGAACGGGGATGACAGCTACAAATAGTGTGGCTGAACATACAGGAAATGTGTCTGCTGGAACTTCTATTTTTGCTATGATTGTGTTGGAAAAAGAGTTATCACAGGTTTATCCTGAAATTGATATTGTAACTACACCAAGCGGCAAAACGGTGGCTATGGTTCATTGCAATAACTGTACTTCAGATCTTGATGCTTGGATAGGGCTTCTATCGGAATTTGCCACTGTTTTAGGAAGTGATATAAGTAAGCCGCTTCTATATGATACTTTGTACGGTAAAGCACTTGAAGGTGATGCAGATTGTGGACAACTACTGGCTTATAATTATTTGTCTGGAGAGCCTATTACAAATATGAAGGAAGGGCGTCCATTATTTGTACGTGTACCGGATAGCAAATTTACGCTTGCCAATTTTATGCGTGTTCATTTGTATTCAACACTTGCTACATTAAAGTTGGGGATGGATATGCTATTTGAAAAGGAGCATGTCTACCTTGAACAGCTTATGGGACATGGCGGTTTGTTTAAAACAAAAGAAGTAGGACAAAAGCTGATGGCAGATGCCATTAATGTTCCTGTTGCAGTGCTGGATACAGCAGGCGAGGGCGGTGCATGGGGTATTGCACTGTTAGCAGCTTATATGAAATATAAAGAACAGGATGAAAAGCTGGAAGATTATTTGGCAAAGAGGGTATTTGCAGATAAATCAGGTAGTTGCATAAAGCCCGATGCCAAAAATGTTCAGGACTTTAATTTATTTATGAAACGCTATTCTGAAGGGCTTACAGTTGAGAGAGCTGCTGTTGCTTCAATAAAATAAAAAAAGGAGTGTATCAATATGGCAATGAAAGATTATGAATTTTGGTTTGTGGTAGGCAGTCAGTTTTTGTATGGAAACGAAGTTTTGGATACAGTGGCTTCTCGTGCTGCCGAAATGGCTGAGAAAATGAATGCTTCTGGAATTTTACCCTGCAAAATCGTGTATAAGATTACGGCTAAAACTCCTGAAGAAATATATAGTGTAGTAAAGGATGCTAATTATCAGGATCAATGTGCTGGTGTAATTGTGTGGATGCATACCTTTAGTCCATCTAAAATGTGGATTAATGGTTTAAAGGAACTTCAAAAGCCTTATTGTCATTTTGCTACTCAGTACAATAGGGAAATTCCAAATGAAGAAATAGATATGGATTTTATGAATCTTAATCAGGCAGCGCATGGTGACAGAGAGCATGGCTTTATTAGTGCACGTCTTCGCATGAAACGCAAGGTTATTGCTGGTTATTGGCAAGATGCTGATGTACTTGAAAGACTAGGAGATTGGATGCGAGCAGCCATAGGTGTTGCATTCAGCAAGACACTAAAGGTTATGAGATTCGGCGATAACATGCGTAATGTAGCTGTTACTGAGGGTGACAAGGTTGAAGTGCAGACAAAGCTTGGGTGGCAGGTTAATACTTGGCCTGTTGGTACGCTAGTAGAGTACATAAATAATGTTACAGACCAAGAAGTAGATGAGTTAATGGCTGAATATACAGAAAAATATGAGATTAATACTGACAAACTCAGTAGTATTCGCTATCAGGCGAAAGAGGAAATTGCTATTAAAAAGCTTTTGGATAGAGAAGGCTGTAAAGCATTCAGCAATACATTTGAGGACTTGTATGGTATGGAGCAGCTTCCAGGTCTAGCTAGTCAGCGATTAATGGAACAAGGATATGGATATGGCGGTGAAGGTGACTGGAAAGTAGCTGCAATGACTGCCATAGTAAAAGCAATGGCTGAAGGGAAAACTGGCGGAACTACTTTTATGGAAGACTATACATATGACTTGACAAAGGGTAATGAATACAGCTTGGGAGCACATATGCTAGAGGTTTGCCCAACTATTTCAGCAGGTAAACCCAAAATTGAAGTGCACCCACTTGGTATTGGAGGTAAAGCTGATCCTGCTCGACTTGTCTTTGAAGGAAAAGCTGGAAAAGCTATTGTAATAAGTCTTATAGATATGGGTGGCAGATTGCGCCTAATTTGTCAAGATATTGAGTGCGTGAAGCCTATATATGAAATGCCAAATCTGCCAGTTGCTCGTGTAATGTGGCGTGCTTTGCCAAACCTGCTTGTTGGAGCTGAGGCATGGATTGTTGCAGGAGGTGCTCACCATACAGTGCTGACATATGATGTAACTGCAGAGCAGATGAGAGATTGGGCACGTATGATGGACATTGAGTTTGTACATATTACAAAAGATACTGATATTGAAAAACTAGAACAAGAACTATTTCTTGCTGATCTTGCTTGGAAGTTGAAATAGAAGAGTTAAATTCAAACCCAAACTATGATGTGATATTATGGGTTTTAGCTGCTGGCAATTGGCATTTAATATTTTTATTATCAAATCCAATGGCAAGGAGGGGAAATTTTTGCTAGAAACATTAAAAGAAGAAGTTCTAGAAGCTAACTTATTATTGCCGAAACATGGGCTTGTTACTTTCACATGGGGAAATGTATCGGGTATTGATCGACAAAAGGGGCTGGTTGTTATAAAGCCTTCAGGTGTAGAATACTCCGATATGAAAGCCCAAGACATGGTTGTTATAGATTTGGCTACAGGCAAGCAGGTTGAAGGGTCTATGAAGCCTTCGTCAGACACAGCTACACATTTGGTGCTGTATCGTGCATTTCCTAATATAGGTGGTATTGTACATACACATAGCAGATGGGCTACAGTGTATGCACAGGCAGGTATGGGAATTCCTGCACTAGGAACAACACATGGAGATTATTTCTATGGTGAGATTCCATGCACACGGAAGATGACGGTGGAGGAAATAAATGGAGAGCCTGGGCACTATGAACTTGAAACAGGTAATGTTATTTTAGAAACATTTAAGGATAAAAGTGCTGATGATATTCCAGCTGTTGTTGTGCACAGCCATGGTCCATTTACTTGGGGTAAGAATGCGAAAAACGCAGTCCACAATGCTGTAGTGCTTGAGGAAATAGCATTTATGGCATGGCATAACCAAATGATGAACCCGCATATTAAGCCAATGCAGCAAGAATTACTAGACAAGCATTATCTGCGTAAGCATGGTTCAAATGCATATTACGGACAGTAGAAATAAGATTGTTACTATTTAGTATAAAAATATTAATGGCAATTTTTACTTGTCAATGCATAAAGATATTCAATTATATATAGAAAAAATGTATAAATAAGTATATAATATTTTTTATTGTATACTTATTTTTTACATATTTTTTAGGATGAATGTAATAACTTTTGAGTATATAAAAATTAACCCGATGTATGAAGATTATAATTAGCATATAGTACATTGCTTTAAATGGAGGTTAAAATGGACTTTGAAAGAGAACATTTAAAAGATTCACAGAGAATAGTCATTAAGGTAGGGACGTCAACATTAACTTACGATACAGGCAAAATAAACTTTACCCGTATAGATAAGTTGGCTAGAATAATTTCGGATTTATCAAATCAGGGTAAAGAAGTTATACTTGTTACATCTGGTGCTATTGGTGTAGGCGTAGATAAGTTAAAATTGCCCGAAAGGCCCAAAACAATACGTGAAAAGCAGGCCGTTGCTGCTGTTGGACAATGTGAACTTATGCATATGTACAGCAAATTCTTTTCTGAATATGGGCATATTGTCGCACAGATATTGCTGACTAGAGATATAATGAGTGATGACCATTGCCGTGAGAATGTAGTAAATACATTTGAAACATTGCTAAAGAAGGGTATAATACCTATCGTAAATGAAAATGATTCTGTATCTATAGTTGAATTGAAGGCAGGTCAAAAAGATACTTTCAGTGAGAATGACACTTTGTCAGCTCTTGTTTCTAAGCTTATAGCTGCAGATTTATTAATTATATTATCTGATATCGATGGCTTTTTTGACTCGGATCCAAGGAAAAATCCTGATTCCAAAATGCTTTCTATTATTAAAGAAATTACTCCCGATATCGAACTTTGTGCAGAAGGTGCTGGTACAAAGAGAGGAACAGGAGGAATGGTCACAAAGCTTAAGGCAGCAAAAATTGCTACAAGATCAGGAGTAAATGTAGTCTTAACAAATGGAAGTAATCCCGAAGTTATTATGGATATAATTAATGGCGAGAATCTAGGTACAATTTTTGTTGGAAAAGCTAAGAAAGAAGACGTAAAAGTTAAGAAATAAAGCGTAAAATAAAAGTGCGCAGAGAATGTTAGATTTTATTCTTTCACTCTCTGTGCACTTTTTATTTCATTACTGTAATATTCAATGATTTATGGAATAACATCTAAGTCCTCATTCAGAAAAAAAGGAGTATCTAGAATTGGGCCCTGACCAAATTGCGGAAGTGGAGCATTAGGTCCTTTTGTAGAGTTAGATGGAGGCCCTATAATACTAGATGAACTGTGTATAGTACAGTACTCACCTTGAGGGAGTTCATATATCCAATCCTTAATCTTTGACACTAAAGATGGGTCTTTAGGAAGGTAAGGAACTGGTCTTTGAATAAATACTCTTTCTTGTACTGCCGAAGCAGGACAATGTTCGTTTGCTAACAATGGTCTGCCGTATATGTCTTTGCTAGTAGTATCCACTCTTGCTAACACATGGACATCACAGGTATCTTTGGGTTCTGTACCTTTTACAAAATACTCAGTTCTGATTGCATTTCCTCTAGGATCATGGCTGCAATGCTCACCTGGTAATTTACCTGAATATATGCAGACAGATTTCTTTACAAGTCCCTCAGGTTGCTGGAAGTCTTTAACCTCTAAGTCAGCATGTATCCTATTCATTACTTTATTCCATAATAGAAGGGATTGATTATACTCAGAACTTTTTAATGACTTTGGGTTATTGTATCCATACCATGTAGCACCTACATAATATGGAGAGTATCCAACAAACCATTTGTCGTAATTATCGTTAGTTGTACCTGTTTTTCCTGCTGTTGGTATAACTTTTCCGGCTGAGTTTTTAACAGTTCCTAGACCGCCTGTAGCAGCTGTACCAGATGTTACAACATCTCTCATCATATTAGTCATAAGGAAGGCTGTCGTTTCTTTATATACAATGTTCTTTTTCTGTTCTTTAGTTTTATCAAGTATTATATTGCCACTTTCGTCAGTAACCTTTGTGTATGCTATTGGTTCAAAATATACACCGTTGTTAACAAAGGGAACATATGCAGAAGCCATAATTAATGGATTAACACCCTCATTAAGACCACCAAGAGCCATAGAAACATATTTTTCTTTAGATCTATCAATATTTACCTTCTTTAGGTATTCAACTGATTTTTCAGCACCTAAATAATCCATAAAAACTTTTGCTGCTACAACATTTATGGAACTTCTAATACCACTTCTTATTGTAGAAAGACCTCTAAAGCTAGATTCGGAGTTTTTAGGATATGGTGTAGTTGGGTTCTGCGGGTCAAGATAAATTGGGACATCATCTACAACAGTTGCAGGTGTTATTAAGCCCAAGTCTATCGACGGACCATAAACAGCTATTGGCTTAAAGCTTGAACCGGGCTGTCTTTTCATTGAGGTAGCTCTGTTAAGAGTGAAATTACCCTTTTTATATCCATATGCCCCATACATACCACGAATATATCCTGTATTAGGATCTAAGACAAGCATTGCACCTTGAGCCTGCATATCAGGATTACTTATCTTTTTGTTTACAGGAAAATTTTCTATATTCGTAAACTCTTCATTCATTATTTTTTGAATTTTAGAGTCCTGGGTTGTATATATTTTCAAGCCGCTATTGTAAATCTTTATATTAGCAGCATCACTAGAAATATTGTACTTTTCCATTAAGTCCTTTTGAACCTGAGTCAGAACATAGTCAACAAAATAACTCTGAACATTATTAACAGAAACATTCTCATCTGTTTTGTTTTCGTAAATTTTCAGTTCTTCAGCAATAGCCTCATCATACTCATTTTGAGTAATTTTACCTTGATCCAGCATTGCTCGTAAAATAATCTCTTGACGTTCTTTGTTTCTTTTTTTATTATTTTCACCCAAAGTAGGATCATAATATCCAGGAGATTTTGTTACACCAGCAATACTTGCACATTCAGCAAGTGACAAGTCCTTTACATCCTTATTAAAGAACTTTTTTGCTGCAGCTTGTACACCATAGCAGCCTGAACCTGTAGTAATACGGTTCATGTAATTATCAAGAATTTGATCCTTTGAGAGATTTCTTTCAAGCTGAATAGCTTGCCAAGCTTCCTGGACTTTTCTTTTTATTGTAGTATCTTCGTTGCCAGTAATATTTTTAACTAATTGTTGAGTGATGGTACTACCGCCAAAGGAAGCATCTCCTAAATTAATAATATAACTAATAGCCGCTTTTATAAATCTTTTGCTGTCAACGCCTCCATGATTATAAAAGTTCTTATCTTCAATTGCGATAAATGCATTTCTCAAATTATCTGGAATTTCTGAATGAACTACTACAACTCTGTTCTCACTGCCTTTAATCTGAGCTATTTCAGCACCTTCTGAATCATATATAAAAGAAGTAAGTTTAGTTAATTCAAGTTGATTTGGTGTAATTGCATCAGCGCTTTTTAAATAACCAAGACAAGCACCTGCTAATATACCAGCAAAAGTGCAGCCAATTGATATAAAGATAACAACTACTGTTTTCAAAACAGCGAGAGCAAATTGTGAATACACGCTTTTTTTCTTTGTTTTCTTTTTTTGCTCACTTTTGCCTGAAGCAGTATTTCCGTTAGATTTCATACTTAACCTCCATAAACCAAAATCACAAAATATATGTTGAGTATCTCCTTTAGCGAATTAGTGAATTTAGGAAATAAATAAATATTTGTCTAAGACATTATATCACAAATATTTGTCACGTGTATAATTTTTACTAAAAGTCAATTAGGGAGCATGTTTCTTAATGTTTATTGTTGGATGTACATAGAGTTATACAGTAAATAAGTTATTGTTAATGTACGGCTTTAACAGCTAGATGTAACAGGTTTTTTATTAGGTATATTTACATTTTGACAACAGAGGTTAAATATTCATTAAATATTCATTAAATATTCATAGGGAAGTAAATATTTCTCTATTTCCCGAAGAGGTATAATTTGCACTGTTATCATATATGCTTTGAGGTTCGTTACTATAATTTTTCAAAAAAATACTCCATTTCATTTACATTTGATATGGAGCATTTCAATATAGCTATTAATATAAATTTCTAACTTAAACTTCGCAGTTGGATATACTGCTTTAATCCTAAAAATATAATGTATGATAGCATTATCAAATAAAATAATTACATTTCTGTTTGTCCTTCGTCAATAACAGAACTTTTCTTATAATCCTTCTTTTTACCCATTAATAGTGATTTTGAAGTTTGGGTTTCAAGCATTTTACAATTTCCCTCAAATATACTGCCTTCGTCACAAATAAAGGATTTTACTTGGATATCTCCCAACAATTTTGCGGTAGATAAAAGTTTAAGCAATCCTGAAGAAGATACATCTCCATCAATGCTTCCTGCAACATGTATATTTGATGCTGTGACATTACCTTTAATACTAGCAGCTTCACCTATAAAAAGGTCACCTTGAACAGAAATATTTCCTGTTATTTTTCCGTCTATTCTGATAATTCCTTTAGAATTAATATCTCCTATTAATTCTGTATTTGAACCAATTAAGGTATCAAAGGTTGCTTTTTCAAAATCCGTCTGTCTATTAAACAATGTCTTTCCTCCCTTGAAGTATATTAAATTATTTAATATTAATCATAACTAACAAAATATTTATATAAAATTATTATTTATTTAGATGAAGTAAAATCAAGATACTCAGTTGGATCAACAGGAGTATTATTAATTCTAATTTCAAAATGCAGGTGAGGTCCTGTGCTTAAGCCTGTACTACCAACTAAGGCTATTTTTTGGCCTTTTTTTATAGTATCACCTTTTTTTACTAGCAATTTTGAAGAGTGGGCATATAATGTACGATATCCATTTCCATGATCTATTATAACATGGTTACCATATCCACTTGAATATCCTGAGAATTCTACGATACCTGCAGCAGATGCCAATATTGGATCACCAGTAGAAGAGTCTATATCAACACCGTCATGTTCTTTATTTACTTTTTTAATGGGGTGGTTCCTCATTCCAAATGGAGAACTTATTTTTCCTGAAGCAGGAATCAATGTAGGAATAGCGTTAACTACCTTTTCAAGTTTTTCTTTTGAATTTTTAAGTTCATTAATCAACTGTTCATCTGAATTAAAATCTTTATTTAATTGCTCTACAATACCATTTAGTTCAATTAAGTCTAAGCCAGCTTGGCCCGTGACTTTGCTTTTGTCAGCAGAACCCCTATTAGACTTAGAGATATAATCATCAGCTATTTGCTTATACATGGCAGTAAACTCATTAATTTTTTGTTTATTAGCTGCTTCATTTGATTGCAGGGTTTTTATTTGATTATTGCTAGCTGCCAACAGCTTATTTTGCTCAATGAGTGAAAGGGATAAGGTCTCTATCTGCTGCTGTAAGTCTTTTTTGCTCAATTCCTTAGCTTGTACACTGCTCTGTGAAAAATTAATCATATATACTGAAAATGAAATCGAAAGAACTAAAAGCAATGTAGCTAACAGTTTTGCAAATGGTGCCTTAATTGAATACTTTTTAACACTATCATTACTATTTGGTATTATAACTATTGAGTAGGTCTTATTGAGTTTTTTGATAATACTTGAAAGATTCATTAGCATATACCACCGTTCTTATTTACAGTTTTGATTATATTAGTATACAAAGTTATGCTGTTTATCTCTACCTTTTATGGAAATAAATCCATTGTATTTTAACCAACAGTTTGGGATTTTATGAATTATACATATATAAGTTTTAATTAGAAATTTATATCCCAAACCAAAACATAAGCTTTAAGTCAATAACAATTAAGAAACTATTTGGTATTATAGAAAAAATAAGAAAAATATTATAATAAAAAATTTCAATAAAAATACCACTTTCTTTATAACATTATTGAAATAATGTTGCAATACTTTTATAAAATTTAAAATTTTAATTTTCTTTATTTTATAAATATTCTAGCTATAATCAAACTAAAATAATGATTTTCAGTGGCGTGGCATAAAATATTGAAGATTAGCTTCTGAATAATTATCATGTAAAATTAAAATTATAAAAAAAATAATTGGAAAATAAAGGTTTAATTACATATATATGTGGAATAATTATAGTAACGGCAAACTGATTCAATTAATACACTGAGATTCGTCCCTTTACAAGGGACATTTTTTTTTGATATTTTATAGAAAATAAAAAATGAATCATTGGTATATAGAAATTATTTTTAACTTATATTTATTTTTTAATAACAAAGGAGCCATTACAAAACTAATTTAGTTTTGCAATAACTCCTTCCTAGACTAAATAAAATTAATACTTTTAATTAATATTTCTGTTAATGGTTCCTTAAAGCAAATTACATTGCTCTTCCAGGAATAATTGCATCTACGATACCATAAACTACAGCACCGATTAAAGCGCCAAGTAGAGTTATATTGTATCCTGGGACAAAAAACTTAATAGCGTATATAATAACCGCAGCTAGTAAAAAGCCAGAAATTCCTCTTCCAAATGGAGCAGCATTAATTCCTGAAATCATATTAACTAGCAAATCTAAAACAGCAAGAACAACTGCGGCGATTGCTAGTGAAACCCATGATGAAATTGAAAAGCCAGGCGTAAAATATGCTGTTATGGCTAAAACGACTGCTCCAACAACTAAACGCAATATAAATTGCACAACACTAGATCGTTCCTTATGCTCAACTTTTTCCATAGTAAATTATCCTTTCTTCTTAGAGATATTATAACTACAGTATATTTTTTCTCCTTATGTATAATAATATTCTGATAAGTTTTGGAAGACTTAATAATTTGAAAGTTTAGCTAGTGATTACATGGTGCATGTTCGAGTCTCAAAATCACAGGCATTATTTTCTAATGTATGTGATATTTACTTATATGATTTTTTTGAGTTTATCAAAAGTTTTAAGTACTTTTCTATGATTTTTCTATATTCATTTTCCATGGCTTATAGTGTGCTAAAACTGACATTGTGTCCAACTAATTCATTCAATTATTTCACTCTAATCCAACTTTCCATTGATAAGTTTAACACCTACGATTTATTAAACTGGGAAAGTTGAATTAAAGATATGTTTTGAGTTCATTAAAAGCATTTAGATACTTTTCCATTTTTATTGTGTACATGGAATATAGTAAGTTAAAACTGACATTGTGTCGGTTATTCAGTAAAATCACTTTAAGTACTGTATTAAACTTATTTTAATTGCAATGTAAAAATTTATTATGCAATTTTATCTTTTCAGAAATTAGATATATATATGCATTAGTACAATGAAAAGTGCAAACAATATAGTTATAAAGGTCATAAAAATTTAGACATAAAAATTAAGAAAGGAGAGAACTACGTAAAATTTTTAAAAAGTCAATTAACACTAAAAATATTAATATTGTCATTATACTTTGTATTTAAATATGGTTAGTATAAGAATTTTTTTACTAACTTATGCCGTCAAAAACTTGAACTTTATTGACTTTATAAATTTGCGTAGCGATATTATTATGAATGAGAATGAAATAGAAATTACAACTTATGATAGGCTGCTTAGAGCGTGGGAAAATTCAATGGAACTAGTTAGAGATTATGAAATGTATTCTAAAAGGGTAGAAGATGAAAAGGTTAAGAATGTATTTAAGGAATTTGCTGAAGATGAAGGAATGCATGCATCTAAGCTGCGAAATATGATTTTGGACTATAAAAAACGAGTTTAGATAAGGTATACAAATTTTGGTGAGTTGTATTCTGATTACTAATATGTCATTATTCTAAAAATATCAGGTCGAATTTAAGAATGGTTTACTGCCAAGGTAATTGCATGAAATAGTACTAAGTAGTATTATATATCTAATTGCCTAGCTCGTTTAGAAATTGATGCTAGAAATAGTAGGTGAAGAACAAGTATTGCAGCCGACACAGCGGAAGTAAAGTAACTGTGAGTATTAACCCGAGACAGGATGCCTTGGTAATACGGTCTGCTGAAGTGCTTGTTCTGCACCGCAACTATTTTAGCGTCAATTTTGTGAGCGAGTAATAGATATATATTACTACGTTGTACTGTTTAAGCAGTTTACTGTTAATAAATATTTCTTGTTTTACAGCACCCTTTAGTAGATATACTTGCTCGACTAATTCTTAAAATTATTTCTGGATATTAGGCAAGGCAAAATAATATAATCAAAGCTTTTAGCATTTACTTTAGCATAAGTGTATCAATTTTTTCTAATGTTTTATAATCATATGAAGAAACAATTCCATCCTGAATATAATAGATCTTGTCACCAATATATAAGTTTCGACGGCCATTTGGTATATAATTTCCATAGACTTCAGGCTGAATGTACTCCAAAATACCTTTTAAATTAATATTGTTGTTATCTAAATTAATAACCGCAGCGCCTTGGCTCCAATTGTTTGAAGTATCTGTAATATATACATCAAATACTACATTATTGTTAGTTTTATCAAACATGACAGCTTTATGATTATATAAGGCTTCGGAATAGCTGCCAGAGT
The DNA here is from genome assembly GCF_005473905.2 of Ruminiclostridium herbifermentans. NCBI lineage: Bacteria > Bacillati > Bacillota > Clostridia > Eubacteriales > Oscillospiraceae > Ruminiclostridium > Ruminiclostridium herbifermentans. Next base: position 4,202,910 of record NZ_CP061336.1, on the reverse strand, counting down.
CGCCAAGCACGTAGTTTGATATTTCCGTAGGCTTACCCATATCTGATACATCAAATAAGGATAGCTTTAAACCTCCTTGTCTTGTACCTACTACAATTTCCTTGCCTGTGGAATCTTTTTTGTATATTTCATAGGTATCCTGACCAATTCCCAGAATCAGGTTGTCTCCAACTGGGTGCAAATAATTGCTGAAGCCTGGTATTTTTAGTTCTCCTGTTACTTTAGGACTTTTCGGGTCAGATAAATCAAAAACAAACAGAGGATCAATTGTTCTATAGGTTACGATATATCCCTTATCTCCCATAAAACGTACAGAATATATCTGCTCACCTTTTGCTAAGCCTGTTACTGAGCCGCAAATATTAAGAGAATTATCCAGTATAAATAGGTTGTTCTCACTATTCCAGGTTGTAGCTATTCTGAAATATCCGTTGTGCTCGTCCATAGAAAATTGATTTAATACATAACCATTTACATTACCTGAGCCAGCATACCCTATTTTCATTCCATCTATATTAAATTTGGTAATTGTTGAGTTACCATTATAGTTATTACCTACTAAATAAATGGATGAAGTATTCATATACATAATATGTCCGGAGGCTGTAATGGCTTCAACCTGAGTTTTCTCATTGTTACTTATATTAATGGCAGATATAACTAAATAACCATATGATTTTTCATCAGGTAATAGCATTATGTCGCTAATGGATAAAGCTTCGTGCTTATCGCTTACAACTGTATCTCTCATATAAGGCAATATTATATCGTTATATATACGAGAGTTTGTTACAAGGTACACTATATCACTATTTTTTCGGCTGGATTGATAGCTGCCTTCCATTTCATGACCTTTAATAAATTTTGGATTTTGATGGTCAGAAGTATCGTAAACATCAACAAAACTGTAGTTTTTATATCTATAAGGAATATATAGCTTGGCATCAGGAGCAATATCTGTAGTTGCTATAAATTCATTTTCAATAGCAGGACTTGCTTTAGTTTTTTGTTCTGGTATAGTACTATTTTGAGTTTCATACCTGTTGCCAATTAACACAAGACGGTTTTCATCAATGTATATTTCAGCTACTGTTTTATTTTGCGGCAGTTTAATAATTGCTGATTCTTTTAAGGTTCCATTACTGTCAGTACTGACAATACGGACTGCATTGTTTCCAGCAATATAGATATACTTTCCATCTGTTTTAACAATATCAGCCTCGTCAATGCCTTGTACCTGTGTATTTGTAGTAGAATAATCAGATGAAGAATTTGCGGTATCCGATAGAGGTGAATTGCTAACAGATGCATCTGCAGCAGCTTTTGAAACCTCTAATTCCGCAGCTTCAGAAAAGGCTATAAATATATTGTCTAGCCTAATGTCAGACTGAGACATGACGGCTTTTATTTGATCAAGAGAGGTTGCTTTAACGGCAGCTCCTATTTTTTGCTTAATACTGTCTGCAAGTTTTTTATTTTCTTTTAGATTAATTTCAGTATTACCTATAGCAATTATTTTGTTATAGTATGAAACCTTACGACCTAATATGTCTTCACATATTACTTTTAGAGGTACCATTGTACGCTGGTTTAAGATAGAAGTTTTTGTATCTAGCAAAACTTCATTTTCTGATGATTTATCTTTAATAATATATTTTTTTTCTCCTATTGGAAATATGTATTGCTTGCCGTTATAATTTATTATTGCTTTTCTTTGTTCTGCGTTGTAGCTGACATCGGCTTTAAAATATTCTGACAGTGCACGTAATGGGACTAATGTACGATTGTCAATAACTGTGGCTGCTACGTCGAGATTTTCAGGGTCCAATGGTGATATTTTATCCTGTGAAAGTATGAGTGGACTCCCTACATAAAGATAGATATCACTGCTTTCATAACTTTCTGCAGCTGGGTTATCTTGATTTGGTAAAGATAATGTGTGACCTGATGAAGGAGACATAATGCTAAATAAAATTGAGAGGGTTAGAGCTAAAATGCTGCTAGATTTAAGTTTTTTTTTCATTCTAAGTTCATCCTTTCTATGTTTTTATTAACTTGACGAGTTACGCTAATTATCTAATAAAATTATAGTACTAGTTAAATTATACTTTTATTAAACTTACCTAAAGGTTATATATATACTGTAAATTAGTGTGTTTAGCTGTAGTAAACACTCACAAATATTGCATTTTATTGACTTGTTTATGATGTAAAAAAATCATTTGTAACAATTAATTACTGACTTTACTTAACATTATAATAGTTATTAATTATATTTCTTCATTAATATTATGTATACTATTAATCCTAGCAAATATATTGAATTTTGTAGTTAATACAATACGTGTATTATCTTAGACGATAATAGCTTTAATTTGTTCCGTTTAATTATAAATTTGCTGATACTTTTCATAATGATAAATATTGTGTATTCTTAATATATAATCTTAATATTAATTAGAAAGTTGTAAAATTAAATGCCGTAAGACAATAGAATAGAAAACTCATGGTGTTCCATTGTAAAATGTTTAACGACCAAGAAAAACATAAGCAAAGGAGCATCATGAGTTATATATGGATAATAGCTCAGAATTACGAAAGAATAAACACCTAAATGAAAAAGAAAGATACGCTATAGAACTATACCTTAAAGAAAAGTATTCAGTAATTGAAATATCAAAGCGATTAGGTAGGCATATAAGAACTATTGAAAGAGAAATAGCCAGAGGTACAAACGAGAATATTAATAAGCTAATAAGAAGATTTATACCGAAAGGAACAGATATAGCAAAAGTGAGTAAAGCCAAGATAAAAAACATAGAAAGATGGATTAACGAATACCCGAGGAGAATGTTTGGTTTTAAGTCTGCAAAGGAAATGGCTACATAAATATTAAATGTTATATATTTAGAAGTACTATAAATAACAATGGAATTACCAAAATTTTTAACGGCATTTAATATTGCAATTTATATCTTAATAATTGAGGGATAGTATTGACAAATCACTATATTTTTAATAAATTCTGTAGAATATAAATAATTTTCGTACATAATAATTCTATTGGTGCGGTAGACTTATCAATGGTTTGTTACCAAAATAATTGTAATAATTAGTATTTGATAGAACTAATAAGGGGTTAAATTAATTTTATTTAGATAGAAAAGGAGTGTAGGATTATGAAGGTTATTGCTATTAATGGAAGTCCGCGTAAAAACGGAAATACCAGCTACGCGCTGAAGGTTATGACAGATGAGTTGGAGCAGCAGGGAATTGAGGTTGAAACTATTCAAGTAGGACATCTTGATATTCATGGCTGCATAGGCTGTGGGTACTGCCACACTTCAGAAGAGAATCAATGCGTTTTCAAAGACGACATTGTTAACGAGACTGCGAAGAAAATGCGTGAAGCTGATGGATTTATATTGTCTTCTCCAACCTATTATGCAGGAATAGCGGGAACTATGAAAGCATTTCTGGACAGAGTGTTTTTTACAAGTTCGAGTTATTTTAAATACAAGGTAGCAACATCTATTTCAGTAGTAAGACGTGCAGGTGGTGTAGATGCAGTACATCAGCTAAATAACTATCTCAATTTAGCACAAACAGTCATTCCACCTTCTCAATACTGGACAATAGCATATGGAAGGGAAGAAGGAGAGGTTCTTCAGGATGAGGAAGGAATTCAAACTCTTCGCAAAAATGCTAGGGCTATGGCGTGGCTGCTTAAGACAATAGAACTAGGCAAGGATAAAATTCCTTACCCAGTAGAAGAAAAACGTGCCATGACTAATTTTATAAGATAATAAGTTGATTTTGTAAGCAGTTGAGTTTGTATAACTGGTAGTATAAGGGAATATAAGTCGATCGCTATATGCTGAATAAGATGAAAATGTTCTAACTATATAGATATTGTTTTCAGGCTTATAGCGATAATGACTTTATAATTAATTAATATTAAATTGTTTTTGTGGCTAACTGGAAATGACCTAATAAAACTAAAAATTAACTGTTAATGGTTATCTAAAAATTGCCAGTAGATATAAATATTAAATGAATAAAAATAGCATTACAGAATAATTAATGTAGTCATGCATAATGATGGCTATATTTATAAAAATGAATGAAGATTGCATCACAAACCATTTTATTCAGTTAGGCATAATGGTGAATATAATTATTAAATGAATATAAACTGCATTACAAGTTAATTAATGCAGTCGCGCATAATGATGTCTATATTTATAAAATGAATGAAGATTGCATTACAAGCTATTTTTTCAGTTAGGCATAATGGTGGATATAATTATTGAATGAATATAAACTGCATTACAAGTTAATTAATGCAGTCGTGCATAATGATGGCTATATTTATAAAATGAATGAAGATTGCATTACAAGCTATTTTATTCAGTTAGGCATAATGGTGAATATAATTATTAAATGAATATAAACTGCATTACAAGTTAATTAATGCAGTCGCTCATAATGATGGCTATATATATAAAAATGAATAAAGATTGTATTACAAGCTATTTTTTCAGTTAGGCATAATGGTGGATATAATTATTGAATGAATATAAACTGCATTACAAGTTAATTAATGCAGTCGCGCATAATGATGGCTATATTTATAAAATGAATGAAGATTGCATTACAAGCTATTTTATTCAGTTAGGCATAATGGTGAATATAATTATTAAATGAATGAAGATTGCATTACAAGCTATTTTATTCAGTTAGGCATAATGGTGAATATAATTATTAAATGAATATAAACTGCATTACAAGTTAATTAATGCAGTCGCTCATAATGATGGCTATTTATATAAAATGAATAAAGATTGTATTACAAGCTATTTTATTCAGTTAGGCATAATGGTGGATATAATTATTAAATGAATATAAACTGCATTACAAGTTAATTAATGCAGTCGCGCATAATGATGGCTATATTTATAAAAATGAATGAAGATTGCATTACAAGCTATTTTATTCAGTTAGGCATAATGGTGAATATAATTATTAAATGAATATAAACTGCATTACAAGTTAATTAATGCAGTCGCGCATAATGATGGCTATATTTATAAAATGAATGAAGATTGCATTACAAGCTATTTTTTCAGTTAGGCATAATGGTGGATATGGTTAATAAATATAAATGCTTAAATAACTATATGATGGATAAGGATTTATAGATAATAAAAATAATACAGGGGGAACAAGTCCATGCAGGTGAAAATACTAGATAAATTAACCTGATAATATACATGGATTAATTATAATGAAGCAATTATCTCAAAAAACACTATCAAAGAATAAAATATATACAATTGAAATAACAGGACTCACTCATGAAGGCCAAGGAGTAGGCAAGCTTGACGGGTTTGTTGTGTTTGTGAATGGCACTCTTATCGGTGAAATAGTTGATATAAAAATTATAAAGCAGACAAAGAGTTATGCAGTGGGGAGTGTTGTAAGGATTCAAAAGTCTTCTGATAAGAGGATTGAGCCTTTTTGTCCAGCTTTTGACAAGTGCGGTGGATGCTCAATTCAGCATATGTCCTATGATGCACAGCTAGAATTCAAGACAGATAATGTTCGTCAGAATCTTAGGAGAATTGGCGGACTTGATAATGTACAAGTAAACAATACTATTGGAATGGAACACCCCTTTCAATATAGAAATAAGGTTCAGTATCCTGTTGGAACCTGTGGTTCTGACGTAGTAGTAGGATTTTACGAAAAGGGTTCTCATAATATTGTTGAAAGTAAGGAGTGCAATATTCAGCCACCAGAAAGTAATGAAATCAGAGATATTGTTCGTGATTTCTTCAAAACAAATGGAATTACTATTTATAATGAAAAGACGGGCAAGGGTTTTTTACGCCATGTTATGGTCAGAAAGGGCTTTAAAACTAATGAACTAATGGTTGTACTGGTGGTAAACGGCAAGAAAGTGCCTAAAGCAGACCAATTGGTGAAGCTTTTGTGTGATAGATATGAAAACATTAAGAGTATTATGGTTAATGTAAATACTAGAAACACAAATATCATTTTGGGTGATAAGAATACCTGTATTTACGGACAGGGTTATATTTCAGACTATATTGGAAAATACAAGTTTAATATTTCACCTCTGTCCTTCTTTCAAGTCAATCCTGTTCAAACAGAGGTTCTGTACAATAAGGCATTAGAATATGCAGGACTTACAGGCAATGAAACTGTCTTTGATCTTTATTGCGGTATTGGTACCATTTCGCTATTCCTTTCTGAGAAAGCGAAAAAAGTCATTGGGGTAGAAGTTGTACCCGATGCAATTGCCGATGCTAAAAGAAATGCCCAATTAAACGGCATAGAGAATGTTGAATTCTTGGTGGGTGAGGCAGAAACTGTAATCCCCAAGCTGTATGAAGAGGGTGCTAGGGCTGATGTGGTTGTGGTTGACCCACCAAGAAAGGGTTGTGAAGAGAGTCTGCTGAAGACACTTGTTGACATGCAACCCCAGCGCATCGTATACGTAAGCTGTAACCCATCCACGCTGGCACGAGACGTGAAGTTTTTGCATGAGAATGGATTTGAAGTAAAGCACGTGCAGCCAGTGGACATGTTCCCGTGGAGTGGGCACGTTGAGTCAGTCGTGCTGATAGAACGGAAGTAGCTTGATATCAAAGGTTCGGGGCTATATGCCCCTTTTTTGTTGTGTGTTTTATGTTTCCGTGGACACACTTTTTTGATGATTTTTGGCGTAGGGGGGTCGTATAAATACGCAAATAGGAAAGGGATTTTGCGTATTTGTTTATTGAAAACAGTGAAAACGACTCTTCGCCCTCACTACACAAGTACCCATACTTTGATACAAAGTATGGGTACTTGTGTTTATGTCTGAAAACGTGGAGAGTGCTTACTACAAGGGAATTCGGGGGGGTGGATATTCTTGACTATCAATTAATGTGAGAAAAATCGTAAGCGTCAAAAATCTTCCACCTTGCCAAACGAAAATTAAAGCATTTTTAAGAAAACAAGATATTTCACTTTTAAAAATTTCATAAAAAATTTGACCTTTTTAACAAATGCTAATTTAACGTAATCATTGAAAATGGTCTTAAATGGCTCTTGACTCATAAATATAGCCAACAAAATGATTGTTTTGTGTAATTTGGCTATATAGATTAAAATCCCCATCCAATTTTGTTGGATAGGGATAGGTCTATTTTTTATTTAATTTACAGCCTTCGGGTATATGCTCTGACCATGGTAGTAGCCTATCAATCTCGTCAAGGCTGTTGGTATCAATATTTGGTAAGGCTTCAAGTAAGTATTTTAGATATTCGAAGGGCTTAAGGTTATTCTCCTTGGCGGTCTCAATTATACTGAAAATTACTGCACTTGCAGTAGCTCCGTTCTGTGTATTGCAAAATAAGAAGTTTTTACGTAACACTGCAAAACTTTTCATACTCCGTTCGCTGTTGTTATTGTCTATATATAATCTGCCATCTTTAAGATACCCAGCTAGGTTATCCATATGATTAATACAGTAGTTAATGGCCTGTCCAATAGTGCTTTTAGGGGTTACTCTTGGACGCTGGTATTTGAGCCACTCGTAGAACTTATCTAGTATAGGCTTACTTTTCTCAAGTCGCTTTTCATATCTTTCTTCTGGACTTACATTATGCAATACTTTTTCAATTTTATAGAGTTCCTCAAAAAATTTTAGACCTTCCTTGGCTACGCAATTTTTATCAGCGGCTTCTTTTGGCAATGACTTTAAAGCCTCATCAAACTTACGACGGGCATGAGCATTACAAAATATATTAATAACTCCATCAAGTCCATCATATGATTGATATGCATCAGTACAAAGGTACCCTTTAAAGTCACCTAAAAATCTTTTAGCATGCTTCCTTGCTCTGGTGGTCTGATACTCAAGCAATGCCATTGGTGGACCGTCTCTACCAGTGCGGTATAACCACATATATGAAGTGGTCTCAGCTGCTCGTCCAGGCTCATTAAGTACCTGAACAGTTGTTTCGTCAGCACAAATTATATCGTACTCTAATAGCTTTTGCCTCATACGGTCATATACTATTGTGAGCCATCTGTTTGATGCTGAAATCAGCCAATTCGCCATAGTCTGCCTTGAAATATCCACATCAAGCTGCTTCCAACTCTGCTCTTGACGATTTAACGGGATACCATACATATATTTTTGAACCATAGTATATGCAATAGTATCTGCTGATGCAATGCTACCTGGGAGAGCTCTTTTTGGCATAGATGCAGTAACTACATTTGTTTTAATGCCTGTTTTTTCACAGTTACGGCAGCTGTAAACATACCTTACATGCTCAACAACTGATACCTGTGGAGGGATTATCTTTAATTCTTTTGTTATCTCTTTACTCATTTCGTGCAGAGCTTCACCACAGGTATTACATACTCGTTCATCTTCAGACAGCTTGTATTCAATAGTCTCACAAGGAAGTTCCTTTAGCATTTCCTCTTTATGCCCCTTTTGCTTCTTTTTACGAGTATATGAAATATCTTCGATAGTTGGCTCTGGAGGCTGAGGTTTAACATCGCTTAATGCTTCAGCTTCATTAAAAAGCGTCATTTGTTCTGAACGAGCAGTCTTTTCACTGGAGCTCCCATAAAGCCTATGCTGGTTAAGACGAAAATGCTCTTCAAACCAGTTAAGCTTAGTAGTTAATTCTGCGTTCTTATTTTCAAGATTTGTATTCTTGTTTTCGAGATTTGCATTTTGATTTTCAAGGTTTGTATTCTTATTTTCAAGGGCTACAATTTTCTCTTGTAAAGCCTGTATTTGTTGTATTTCAGTTAATTTATTATTTGTATTTTCCATAGCATTATTATATCAAATTTTAATGCTTTGCTCAATAAAAATGTAACAAAAAAACTACTTGAAAACCTCTAAATTACTGCCTTTGCAGATACTATTTTATGTGCACTTTTTTGCTCTATTGATAATCCGTCTAAAAGCCAGTTTAATTGTCTAGAATTAATGGACAGTGTTGTCCCGTTGTTTGTGTTAGGCCATTGAAATTTACCTCTCTCTAGTCTGCGATAGTATAGCCAGAATCCATTATGCTCCCACCTAAGAATTTTAAGCTTGTCACGATTTCTATTGCAGAACACAAATAGACAAGACGAGAAGGGGTCAAGTGAAAAGCATAATTGAACCATTGCTGCTAAACCATCTATTGATTTGCGCATATCTGTACTACCACAGGCTAGGAAAATGTTATTACCGGGGATTGTGTTCAACATATTGACCTTAATGTATCAACAACTTGAACTAAGAGACTTGAATTAAAACCATCTTGCACTTCTATTGTAGCGCATCCAATTTTAATGTTCAATGTACTTGGTGAATTCACTCCAAATTCCTGTGGCGTTTGTGATTTTAGTGCAACCCATTCTTGAATAGTCTCCTGATTTAGCAACCCATTATGTTTTAATTTTCTGACCCAACTGCTAAGCTGTTTTGCATCTAAATCATTTTTTCTACTAAATTCAGCCTGTGTTAATTTGCTATTATTAAATTCGTTTACAATAGAGATCCACTTACTTCTTCGTGTATCCTGTTTTGTATTCATAAGTTCAATCTACCTCCATAAAATTCTATGAGTAGATTATCTCATGAAGTTATAGGTATTTAAATGTGGGTGGGATTTGACGGTTACTTTGATACAAAGTATGGGTACTTGTGTTTATGTCTGAAAACGTGGAGAGTGCTTACTACAAGGGAATTCGGGGGGGTGGATATTCTTGACTATCAATTAATGTGAGAAAAATCTGTGTAAAAAAGTATATTTATTTTCAATGGGGCATACAGAAACTGGGTTCAGTGCCTGTGCAAGGGTGTGTATTTTATGTTAACTCGGTGTGCCGTTTGGCGTAAAAGAAAAAGAGTGCTGAGTCAGTTGGTTTAATAGAACGTAAGCACATAGAGCAATAGTATTAGTGGATTTGATGATATTAAAGTGTGTTTATGGACGGAACTTATAAATTTCCAGTTCGTGAAGCAAATTAGCTTAACATGGTTTTAAGTGCATATCACCTTTGACATTTAAACTTAATGCCTGGATTTTCTTATAAAAACAATAATTTAACATGGTTTATAAAAAAATATATAAATACAAAATTATACAAAAATATATGGAGGAAAATGGAATGATTTATCGAATATACATTAATGACAGAAATATTAGGAGTCGTTGAATATATAATAAAATCTAAGGATTAATAGAGATTTGATATATAAGAATAGCTTACCGTAGGTAATAGTATGGGCATAAATAGTGAGGTTGAAGAACTGAGAAAAGTGTATAAGAAACATTGCTAAAAAACACCTTAAGCCGGCTATGATTCAAATAATGAACAATCATATAAGTAAGTATGAATATTGGGATGCTGTAGCTTTTATTAAAGACTAATCTTTATTATCAGATTTTCAATTACAGGAAGAGATATATTGGGAGATTAAAGAATACGTTAATGTTAATATAGATGATAAACTTAACAATTATAAAGGCCTTGCAAATATAAATTTTAAATTGCTGTTAACTATGATTTACTTATAAAAGAATATATAAATAATCCCAAATTTATTCCACAAGTCGCCTAACAGATAACAAATATATAAAACTATATAATAAATATTTAATTTAGGAATGTAGACTTCTAACATTTAGATTAATATGGGGTGAACAACATGAGTGAGTTTAAAATAAGAAAACGAGAAACTGCCAATTTTAATACACCGCAGGAAATGTATGATGATTATAAAAATAGAAAGATAGAGGGTATTCATGATTATCAATCAAAAATGATAGATTTATATTTGGGAGTTTACCAAACTGAAAAAGATATAGCAATTGAGCTCCCAACAGGAACAGGGAAAACATTGGTAGGATTGCTAATTGGGGAGTTTAGAAGACGAAAATTCAAGGAAAAAGTAGTCTATCTTTGCCCCACAAAGCAATTAGTTAACCAGACTGTTGAATATTCAAAAAAAGTTTATGGGATAAAGGCAGTTGGATTTACAGGTAGCGCAAAGAATTACAATCCTAATGATAAGTTAATGTATCAAACTGCTCAAAGCATTGCTATTACAAATTATAGTAGCTTATTTAATACAAACTCATTTTTTGGCGATGCAGACATACTAATTTTTGATGATGCTCATTCAGGAGAGAGTTACATATCTTCAAATTGGACTGTTTTAGTAAACCGTTTTGAAAATGAAGATTTATATTATTGTCTTGCAGAAAGTATCCAGCCCTTAATTGAAGACTCAACATATTCTAGATTGTTGGCAAGTGATGCAACACTAGACGATATGACATGGTTTGACAAAATTCCAAATATTAAATTAGTCAATAATCATTCTCTTATTAAAAAACCAATTGATGAGTATTTAAAAGCAAATGATAAAAATAAGTTGAAGTATCCTTGGTTTAATATTAAGAATAATTTACATGCATGTAATGTTTTTTTAAGTTGGAAAGAGATTGTCATTAGAACTTATATACCACCGACTATGAGCTATGCACCATTTATCAATGCAAAACAGCGTATTTACATGTCTGCTACGCTTGGAAAAAGTGGGGAGTTAGAAAGGGCGTTTGGAGTACCAAGTATTAAGAAATTACCAATGGTAAAAGATTGGGAAAACAAAACTATTGGTAGAAAATTCTTCATGTTTCCTTTTGCTTCATTTAAGGAAGAACAAACTGGGGAGATTATTAAAAAAGTAACTGAACTAACTCCTAGGGTATTAATGATTGTAAATGATAATGATACCCAGGAGGATATGAAAAGTTTCCTTGAAGAGAATACAAATGTAGAAGTTTTTACTGGAAAAGATATTGAAGAGTCAAAGGAAGCGTTTATAAAGAGTAACAATGGTTTTACAATTCTAGCAAATCGTTTTGATGGTATTGATTTTCCTAACGAAGAGTGTAGGATGTTAATTTTATTTGATCTACCTAATGCAACTCATATACAGGAAAAATTTTTGATATCAAGAATGGCTGCTATGACACTATTTGAAGAAAGAATTAAGACTAGGATTGTGCAAGCCCTTGGAAGATGTACAAGAAGTCATACGGATTATGCAGCGGTTTGCATTTTTGGTGATGATTTAATGAATTCATTACTTTCACCCAATAAGCTAGTTCAATTTAATGCAGAATTACAAGCTGAACTCGTTTTTGGACAAGAGAATTCAACAGAAAAAAGTAGTATTGATGAATATTTGAAGTTACTAAACATCTTCTTAAACGATAGGGATAAATGGGAAGATGCAGAGGAATATATTTTAGAAATTAGAGATGAAAAAATTGAAGCAAGTGTTGATATAAATAATACATCGTATGCTTCATTAATGAGCTCATCGAAAAATGAAGTTTTAGCACAGTATTCAATTTGGAAAGAAGATTATCATGAAGCTTTAAAGCATATAGACACTATCATTTATAAATTGAACGATGAGGCATTAAAAGGTTATAGAGGATTTTGGTCATATATTGGAGGATTCTGCGCTTATTCTATATATAAAAATGGCGATAGTACATATGAATCAGTATATAAAGATTATTTAAATAAAGCTGCTAATACAACAATTTCTGTGAATTGGTTTAACAAGATAAAAACGGAAGAAGACTCAAAAAAAGAATCTACAAATGGGATGGAGTATGTTATTGAGAACATAGAAAAAATGTTACTTGTATCAAAGAAAAAAGGAATGAACAAATTTTTCGAGGAACTAGATAGTGTGCTTAAATTACTTGAGAGTGAAGATGGGGAAGAGTTTGAAAGAGGACATGAATTATTAGGAAAATGGTTAGGGTATAGTACATTTAATCCTAAAGGCGATGCGGAGCCTGATCCTATATGGATTATTCATGCAAAGTTATGTATAGTATCTGAAGATAAGATTTATGAGAAAGATGACAAGGCCATTCCGGTCAAACATGTTAAACAAGCAATGGGGCATCTTAATTGGGTAAATGAAAATGTTAAAAAGCTTTCTCTCTTAACTAATCCAAAAGTTATTACCGTATTTGTTTCAAATAGTACAAAAATTGAGCCATCTGCTTCGATACATGGCAAGGATATATATTATATTTCGAGAGATCAGTTGTTAAAATGGGCACAGGATAGTTTTAATGTACTTAAAGAGATTAGACGTAGTTTTGATTCAGTGGGAGATGTATTATGGAGAGAAAAAGCAATAAAAGCTTTTGCAAATAAAAAAATTACTCCACGTGACTTTGTACATTTAATTACATCGAAAAAATTATCGGATATTTAGTTTTTCAGGATAGTAGTGATTTATATTAGTATAATTGTTTGGATGATATTTGTATAGAATACCAAATTTCATTTGACTATACTTTATTAAAATTGAGAGGAAAGAATTACATGTACATTAATACCGCAATTATTGAAAAACTTGAATACAATGGAACGCTAAAAAGCGTTGAACTTAAAACTTCACAGAAAATTGGAGACTTAGTAGTAGCTTTTGCTGATGAGTATGAAGAGCCACGTAGCGGACCATTCCATTTTAGAAATGTAAAATATGAAAGAGAATATAATAAAAAAATGGAGGAAGCAAAATCAAGAAGGCTTGGTGCAGGCTTTTTTAGAAAAGACGGAGATGAATATGTCTTTAGAACACAGTGGCAAGGCATACCTACTAAGAGACAAGAACTATCATATTATGCATTAATGTTGCCTGAATATGCTATACCGACGTTAATTAGTATATCTGATCCCTTATCAAATGATATTCAATATAGACGTTCTATTAAAAGAGATGATTCGAATAATTGCTTTATTGTCTACATAGAATGTACATCTAAAATAGGTGTGTTTAATTTTAATCTTGAATGTGAATTTACTATTGATCAAAAAAGGTTTTACAATTACGAATATTATGATGAAAAGACCGAAAAGCATTACGGATACTTTGATTTGCCCGAAAGTTACAATAAATCTATTATTATTAAGGATTTATCTTCAACTAACAAGAGAATTGGTAATTATAAAACTACAGATTTAATGGGGGAAGAACTAGTGAACAGTAAAATTGAGTATATTTCTTCAAATGAGCTTAATGACATAAAGGATAGTGTGAAAATTGTTATCATGACTGCCACAGACATTGAAAAAGAAGTAGTATTTAATTATTTGAAACCACTTCCAGAGTGTCAATCATTGAAAGTTAATACCAGTAAGCAAACATATACAATAGGTACTTTTGGAGAATACCCTATTGTTCACGTTCAGACAAATATGGGATCAACCTCACCAGATGGAGCAATACTAACAACAAAAGACGTGTTGGACTATTGGAAACCAAAAGTTCTAATTATGCCAGGAATTGCTTTTGGTAAAGATAGTAACAAACAAAAGATAGGTGATGTTTTGATATCTGAATATATTATACAATATGATAGTTCGAAAATAATAAAAGGTCATGAAATCCCTAGGGGTGCAATTGTAAGGAGTGGACTAACACTTTTTGATCGCTTTAGAAATTGTGTAGGGTGGGAGTATAAATTAGAGGATGGATCAAAAGCCGAAAAGCGTACAGGCAAAATGCTTTCGGGATCAAAACTAGTTGATGATAAAGTATTCAAGAAACATTTGCTTAAACTTTTTCCTGAAGCAATAGGTGGTGAGATGGAAGGGTCAGGTATATATGCCGCATCTTTTCACGAGAGCTTCGATCAATGGATTCTTGTAAAAGGTATTTGTGATTGGGCTGAGAATAAAGAATCAGAAGATAAAGATAGGAATCAGAGAATTGCAGCTGAAGCAGCAGTTTCTCTATGCCTTAGTGTAATGTCAAATCCATATGCTTTTGAGTATTTAGAAGTGAAGCAAACTAAAGATATGACCTTAAAAAAAGTAAAAAAAGCAAACAATAAATCTTCCCATAATAAGAATACAACCATTATTAATGGTCCAATTTACGGACCTATAAATACTGGAAGTGGGGACTTGTATAATAAATAGAATTTATAATTTGCTTATTGTTACGAGTGGGGTGAGTTTTTATGACGGAAAAAAAAGAAGACATAATTAATAAAACAGAGTTTAATGGTACAGTTAATGGCCCGATTAATACTAGTAGCGCACCGCAAATTAATAATTTTTATAATTATGAGTTAAAGAGTTTTGATATGGATTGGGCAAAAAAAAACATAGACACAGCTCTTGTGGAAGCAGGTTCAAGGTATGCTCCCCAATATGAAGGTGTTGAGGATCTTAATATCAAAGTGCCTATTGCAGAGTTATTTGATGGCATAGGGCTAACTCGCAAATTTTGGGATGAGTTTAAGAAAATCTATGGAGATCTAAGAAGAGAGTACTATAATAATATAGGTAAAATTAATAGCTTTTTTAATAATACATATAGTGATTCAAATAAAGCATTAGAAAATATAGCGTCTGATTTGGGCTTTGAGAAGGAATTTTTCTTTGATTATTTTAATGAAAAGATTAGTTTTAGAGATAGCATAAAAAGCCTAAGGACATATAATATAGATTCGTTTTATAAAAAGGAAGCAGAATTATGTGGCATATGGATTAAACTGAATTTAAGTAATTATATAAAGAGAATACTTGATTTCCTTAATTATATAATATATAAAGACTTAAGAGAAAATACACTTAAAAAAGTTTCTGATTTAATTTCTGATATTGATTATACAATGGGATGTTTATTAGAGGTATATAGTTCAGACTTGAAACAAATTGATTATGAAATAAGACAGTTAAGAAAGAAATTAAGTACAGTGGATAACTTTATAGTATCGCCAAAAGTAAGATTAGCACTTAGACCCTATATGGTGTTGGTAGGGGATGCATTAGTTGGTAAAACACATTTGCTATGTGATATTGCTAAGGAAAGATTACATGACAATCTGCCAACAGTTATAATATTGGGACAGCATCTTATTGGAAATGAACCGCCTTGGAATCAAATAATTAAAGAACTAGGTTTAAATTGTAGCCAAGAGGAATTTATTAAAGAACTAGACTCTTGGGCTGGAAGATCATCATCAAGATTAATAATCATGATCGATGCATTAAATGAAGGAAATGGAAAAGCGATTTGGTATGAAAAGTTAGCAGGATTTTTAGAGAATCTGAAAGAATATCCTAATATAGGTTTAGTTGTAAGCGTTAGAACATCTGAACTTAATGACACTATTCGTCATGATATAATTGAAAATTATTTTATCCAGATTACACACCCAGGATTTCTAGGTGTCGAATATCAAGCACTTTTAACTTATTGTAAAGCATTTGGTCTCTCTATGCCTAAGATACCTGTAATTAGCCCTTCTTTTTTGAATCCCGGGTTTTTATATATTCTTTGTAAAGGTCTAAAAAATAAGAAGCAAAGAAATATACCAATGGGGTCAAAAGGTTTAATTTTTGTTTTTGAAAATTTTATTGATTCGGTACATGAAAGAATCCATGTGAGAAATTATTTAAATTATGATAAGTATACTAATTTAGTCAATAGTTCTCTAAACGCTATTGCGAAAAAAATGATTGAAAATGATACTACTTGGATTAAATATGAAGAAGCAAAAACAATTGTTAATGCTTTTTTGCCTGGACGTGATCACGAAAAAAGTTTGTTTAATGCTTTAATATCTGAAGGGTTAATAAATCGAGATAGATATATGGTAGATGATAAAGAAATATATGGAATTAGATTTTCATACCAAAAATTTGAAAATTATTTATTCTCAAGATACTTGCTTGATACTCATTTGGACAAACAAAATCTACAAAAATCATTCTCTCAAGAAGAAAAGTTAGGATCTATTTTAACAAATAGAAAATATTGGTCAAATAATTTATTAATTATTGAAGCATTATTCATAATGATTCCTGAAAAAGTAAATGTAGAAGTCTTTGACTTGCTACCTGAATTAAGTGAGTATGAAATAATGTGTGAAAAATTTATTGATAGTTTGCTGTGGCGTAATGCAAATACAATAAGCAAAAATACGTTAAAATATATTAATGAAAACATTGTACATCAAGATAGATTAATGAAAAGATTTCTTAACGTTTTGCTCACACTAGCATCTGATATTGATCATCCTTATAACGCAGACTTTCTGCATAATAATTTAATAAAACGTAGTCTTGCAGAGAGAGATGCATTTTGGACAACATTTATTCATTATGAGTATGGAAAAAAGGATTCAATAGACCGTTTAATTGATTGGGCTTGGACACTTGAAGATAAGGGTAATATTGATGATAAGGCTATGGAATTATGTGCAACAGCGATATCGTGGTTCTTATCCTCAAGTAATAGATTCTTACGAGATAGAGCGACGAAAGCATTGGTAGCTCTTTTATCTTATAGAATAAACGTAATTAGTGAGTTGATTTATAAGTTTTTGAATGTAAATGATCCCTATATTTTGGAAAGATTACTTGCCGTTGCATATGGCTGTGTACTTAGGAGTACTGACAATAAAAATATAAAGATACTTGCATTAAATATTTATGAATGGATATTTAAAAATGGAAAACCTCCAATTAATATCTTTCTAAGAGATTACGCAAGAGGAGTAATTGAATTTGCTGTTTATAAGGGCTTACAGTTAAATATTGATTTTGAAAAAATTGTTCCACCATATAATAGTAAATGGGTATCGCATATTCCTTCTAAAAAAGAGCTTCAAGAATATGAAAACTGGGATGATACATTGTCTGAAGAAAAAAAGCAAATTAGATATCTATATCACTCAATCATGGGTCAATCAGACTTCGCAAGATATGTTATAGGAACTAATTCGGGTACTTTTGATTGGACTTCTAGAAGACTTAATAGGAGAAAAATAGCAACTACAGAAGAAAGATATGAAAAGTATATAAACTCACTAACTAAAAAACAAAAAGATGCATGGGATGTATATATTAAATCGAGAAATGTATGGGATGTATATAAATCAAGAATTATAATTAATATATATTCTGGTAATGAAGAATCAAAGCAGCTTAGTGCAGAGGAAGTAGATACAACTCAAATTGATAGAATGAAAAAGGATGCTGAAAAGGCCTTTTTAGATACTATTAAGGAAAATAAAACTCAAATATTTTTTAAACATATATTACCTTATCTGAATAATCCCAAGGGTACTGAATCTAATAAGGATAGATTTGATATATCTTTAGTTCAAAGGTACATTTTTAAAAGGGTTCTAGAATTAGGTTGGAAGGCAGAATTATTTGGAGATTTTGATAACAGAGTTAGTAGGTATTCTTCTAGGGGAAGAGAGGCCAATAAACCAGAACGGATAGGGAAAAAGTACCAATGGATTGCGTATCACGAAATTTTAGCACTTATAGCAGATAATTTTGAATTTTTAGGGGATAAATGGAATGATAAAGTAGAGAAATATGAAGGAACGTGGCAACTCAATTATGTTAGAGATATAGATCCATCTTGTGTTTTATTGAAAACTAATGAATCTACCGCTAATAAGGATACTTGGTGGCTTCAATATCAATACAATAGTTGGAATTTAGAGATAAATAATTTAGAGTGGTTAAAAAAGTCTTCGGATTTACCGACGCTCGATACCTTTTTTGATGTTGAAGATCCTAATGATTTATCTAGGTGGTTGGTTCTTGAAGGCTTTTATAAATGGATAGAGGATATTCCATCAGATGAGGATACATATGAAAATTCGCGTCGAGAGCTATGGTATATGCTAAAAAGTTATATTGTAAAGAAAGAGGATGCTGATAAAGTATATAATTGGGCAATGCAACAAAACTTTGCGGGGCGTTGGATGCCAGAATCTCATGAACAGTCAGGAATATTTTTAGGTGAATATTTTTGGTCACAAGCGTTTCAATACCATAATGTGCCTTATTATATGAATGAAGGATGGACAAGGGGGAAGGGTGATAAGATACCTGCAGAGGTACTGGTAACAACGGATAAGTACCTTAAAGAAAGTAACACTTTTGACTGCTCAGTTGATGAGGGGATAAGGATAACGCTTCCGTGTAATTGGATTGTTGAGAACATGAATCTAGTATGGACAGGCAAAGAAGGCTGCTATTCTGATAAAAAGGGTAATTTGGTAGTAACTGACCCTTCTATTTATACTAAAGGACCGGGTGTATTGCTTATAAAAAAAGATTTGTTTTTAAACTTTTTAGAGAGAAATGGTTATGAAGTTATTTGGACTGTACTCGGTGAAAAAAATATGATAGGAGGTCAACGAGATGAGAGGGAAGGGAGTTTGGAAATAAGTGGAGTATACAGAATATTAGATGATAAGGTTACTGGTAAAACAACTACACTATTTTCAAAGTAATCAAAAATACAACTGCTCAAAATTGAGCAAGAATACTAATAAATTGAAGCAAAACAGACATAAAAAATTATTTTTAAAATAATAAGCAAAAAGCCACAGCCCCTTACACACCAGAGGTTCTGGCTTTTTTGCACCCATAAACTCTTTCAACCTTTACGCAAAAAATAAAAACTGTGTAGCCCTTGTCAAACAAGGGCTATAATGCCTTTTTAGGAATTTTAGAACTACCCCCCTTATCAAATTCTGCGAAATTTCGTGTGAAGCTGGGCAACGGTCATCAGAGAGCTGATTGTAGAGATTTTACCTCCCCTAGGGGGTATAAACTGAAAAATGAGAAGCAGAAATATTTTATCATTACCAGTAAATCAGTTTTTTTATACTTTGTGTATATGTTTTTTTGGTAATGAGGAATAAATTCTTTTAACCACTAACTGATTCAAGGACTAAAATCTAAAAATAAAAATATTTTTTAAGATTATACTGGTAACAGTGGTAATGAAACGGTAATGAAAAAATAAATCAATATATATGTCAAAGTATTGATAATACTATATTATATCTATATAAGTATATATATCATTACCAGTATTACCATAGTTACCATACATATATATACTATATATAAACTACCTTATATATAAAGGTATAAGGGTATACTTATATATATAGTAATGGTGTGTATGTAAAAAAAACGGTAATACTGGTAATGGCCTAAGATAAAAACACTAGAATCCTCTCTGGAATTGGCTTTCAGACAGGGGAGCATCTTCAACGATATTACCACATGTTTCTAACTTCACTAAACACACTGAAAGTTCAATTTCTAGCTTTTAGTAATATCTAAGCTAGGTTGAGTTTGATACTTATATTGACTGTCTTCATATTATGCTCATTTTGTTCGTTAAATAGAAACCCACCAACACACACCATATTTGTCAATAACGGTTGCACAACACTTACTCCATGGGAGTTCATGGATGGGATTAATGATAATCCCACCATTGCTCAAAATATTAAAGGCATTATAAACAGCTTCCTCGCTTCCCATCTCAAAAACATTAAAAGTCATTGTTTCCCATTTCATTTTATGAACTATGCTTATGTCACAGGGATTTGCTGCTTCAGCTAATGCTAAAAAGCCTTCGCCATTTACGGATAATTCACAGTGTTCATAGGCAGTTTCGGTATCATTTTTTATTTCCAATGTAATTTCTGCACCAAAAGCCTTGCAATACAGCTCGGCAGCTTCAAAACTATTTTGCACATAAACTTGAGTATAATTTTTCATGTCTGGCCTCCTCATTATATAAATACTCTGAATATCAGAACCTAGTTTAGCGTTTCAAAAGATTATTATATCAGACTTTAAGCACGTTCAGTAAAAACAGTTTACTCTACGCCGTAGGGTTCTAACCCCATCTCCTCCCAAGTAATTCCGTAGGGAGCACCGCCAGATGTGTAGCCAGCAATATAATAAAAAGTTTTATTTGAATCGTGAAACTGTTCTTCAAGTTTCTTAAGCTTTTTAGAAGTGGCTTTTTGCTCCTTCAGTTTTCTTGTGTTTTCTTCGGCTTGCTTCAGCTGTGAGATATATGTGTCTGAAATCTCAATGCCTAGAAGCTTGAGTTCATTTGCTGCACATATCAAAGACACACCATATTTCTTACGGTAGCCTTGTACAATATTTTTACCTGTGTATGTTGGAATCCAGTGCATAGCAGATTGCAGCCTTGAATCCTTCTTCATGGTTTTTCTTGATGACATTCTTGTCTCTCCTCATAAAATATCAGAATCCTATTGTCTTTTATTACTCTCATTTAGCCACTGTATAAATTCTTCCGAGGTTCTTTGACCATTTTTAATATCAGTTTTCCAACGGGCAACATCAGCTTTCCAAGTTTCAAAGTTTTCTTTATAAAATGCAATATCAGGATTCCGTATAACACGCATTTGCTTCGCCTGATATATTTTTCGCCTAAGCTTTTCAGCATCATCCATTTTCAATTTATTCTCAAAGGTTCGCTGAGAGCCATCCTCTTTACAGGTCTTGTATGGATTGTGGGGACTGAGTCTGTCACAGTATATTGCATCGGAACGCAGAAGAGGAACAAAATATTTATTGCAGTTATTACATTTTTTAATTACAAGGTCTTGCCTCAAAATATGATATAAAGAAGCCACACAAACGTCCTCGATGCTGTTACAGGTATAAACACTTGTGATGGCGTTTTTGCTTTTGTCAGATTTGGCGAAGCCTCTAATAGCTGCCTCCAAAGGCGATAGATTTTCCGTTGTCACTAGATCCTCAACTGGTGTTTCTGTATCTATGTAGAATTGCAGATAATGCTCTGGAATTGAAAGCCCTTGCATATGGAGAAAGAAAAGAAAGTTGTCCAAGGTATAAAGAGATGTATCCTTTATGCACAGTTCAAGGAATTCTCGCATCTTAGCATAAAAATAAGAATCCTGCGTTATCCGATCTAGCATATCGTCAACTAATCTAATGTAAATGTGTTCAGATTTTTTAAGCTCTTCTTTTATAGAAAAGAAATCAGCAAAGGACATCCCTAGAGAATAGACTTCGTTTATACCTTTATAAGGATTACTAATTCTCTCTGTAAGCTTGATATCATCGAACTCTATTGTAAATGCCATAAAAATACCGCCTTTTTGCGTAATGTTATCAATCAATGATGAAACAACGATGCTCTGTAATGTTATCAAAAATGAGCAAATGTTATCAATGATAAGTAAACTGTATTGACTGATAACATTGTTATCAATTATAATTAGTACATAGTAATTATATAACTGGAAAAACATATTAGCAAGGAGGAAAACAATGAAAAACAAAGATTTGAGAGATGCATTCAGGATAGAAAACGTTAAGCAGTGGGAGGTAGCTGAGGCAATTGGTATTTCAGAAATGACTTTTGTAAAATGGCTAAGAAAAGAATTACCAGAAGAAAAGAAAGCACTTGTTAGAGAAGCCATCAAAAAAGTCATAGAGAGCAGATAGTCATAAATTTTTAAAACCTACAACTAAATAGCAGGACGTTAAGGTGAACGGCAAAATACGTGAAACCCAATCAGTAGAATTCTGGTGAAGCCGATGCAATATTATTTGAAGAAATTAATGTTACTTTATTTGAAGAAATTAAACGGAGGAGTTGAAGCACATGTCAGGAAACGCAAGCAGAAAGCATAAGCAATATATGTTAATGCTAAAACGCAGAAAGCTATTTGGAAATATCTCACCAAGAGATGAATTCGGAAAATTAGATCTCGTCCTCTATGGTGCATCACAGGGAAGAATCATAACAAGCAAAAGCACGTATGACCAAGGCAGGATGATTGTAAAAACTAAGAAAAGAAATTTGAAAGCAGTTTAAATAGAAGACATATTTGTTTAAAGATAAAAGGATTTTTTATAGAAAGGGTGTGAGAAATTGAATCAACGAGCGGAACTTGCAGTGAGCTACGGTAAAAAGAATTTTAGAGTTGTACCATTGCATGGCATTAACCAAAAGGGCTATTGTACTTGCAGCAGAGGAGTTAAATGTACCAATAGTGGCAAGCACCCTATACTTTCTAGATGGGAAGCTAAAGCAACAACAAATGAAGATAAAATATTAACCGAGTTTAATAACTATCCTTATGCTAATATCGGATTTGCAACAGGAAACGGGATATTTGCTTTGGACATTGATAAACGTCATGGCGGATATGAAAGCTTAAAAGAACATGGAGAACTAAAGGAAACTGTAAGTGCAAAAACTGGAGGTGGAGGAAGCCATCATTATTACAAGATTCCAGAAGGTATTAAGATACCAAATAAAGTAGCAATATTACCTGGAGTAGATATCCGCTCAGATGGTGGATTAGTTGTTGCACCGGGAAGCATACATATAAGCGGGGCACAGTATGAATGGATGCCGGGTTGCTCTCCTTTTGAAATGGAAATAGCCGAGCCTGATGGTTGGCTTATTGATTTAATTATCAATGAAAACAAGACTAAAGGAACAGCTAATGAAATACAAGAAAGTATAGAAGAAGGTTCAAGAAATGTTGTTATGACTAGCATTGCAGGTACGCTAAGAAGAAGGGGATTAAGCTTTGAAGCAATATTGGCTGCACTAAGTGTTGAAAATGAAAACCGCTGTAATCCTCCGCTCGAATACCAAGAACTTCAAAATATAGCCAAAAGCATAAGCAGATATAAGCCGGAAGATCCGATTACAGTGGATACTTGGAATGAGGAAGGTAAGAAAAGCCTACATAATACAATATTAGAGCTTGATGATTATTCAAAGGTTTATGAAACGGAAATATTATCCCAGCTTACTCTTGCAAAGAAAAACGACCCAGTTACATATGCCGCTATTAAAGCAAAGTTAAAGGGCAAGGTTAACTTAAATGACCTTGAAAGAGCCATTAAGCATCAGGACAAAGCAATGAAAAACAATAATACAGAGTTTGGACAAGCTCTTGAGCTAGATGGTCTTGAATTAGAAGGGATTGAGTTACATAATTATGTAGTTCCAAAGGGTTGGCAGATAAGCCAAGTGAATGGAATAACACATCATATATATAACGGAGATGGAAGTGAGCGTGAAGTTACGGTAAGCTTTGTCCCAATAATTATCAGCAGACGCTTTCGTAATTTGGACACAGGCTTTGAAAAGGTGGAGCTTTCTTTTAACCGTGATGGAAAATGGAAAAAAGTATTATCACCCCGTTCGGTAGTATTTAACCGAAACAGCATATTAAGGCTTGCCGATAATGGATTTCCCGTTACCTCAAATAATGCAGGGGACTTGATTGCTTATCTGGCAGATTTTGAGCAGGCTAATGATACAAACATCCCAGTTGTTAATTCAGTTTCTAGATTGGGCTGGATAAGAAGCGGAGAATTCTTTCCAATCAGTAAGAATGAAAACTTGGAGTTTGAAACAGATAGCAAGGAAGCATCAGCTATTATGACCGGATTAACAGCTTCAGGAGATGAAAATAAATGGCTTAGTGTTGCTAGGGTAGCAAGAAAAAATTCTATTGCTAGGTTTTTGATTGCAGCCAGCTTTGCATCTGTACTTTTAGAACCACTTCGAAAGCGTGTGTTTTTCATTCATTTATGGCATAACAGCAGAAGTGGTAAAACTGCTACACTAAAACTTGCTATAGCAGCGTGGGGCAATCCTCATACATTAATTGGTTCATTCAATAGTACAATTGTTGGACTGGAAAGAAGAGCAGCAGCTCTTAGAAATCTGCCCTTTGCAATTGATGAATTGCAGGTGCTAAACACTAAGAAAATGACAGCAGACAGCATTATCTATATGCTATCTCAGGGGCAGGGAAGAACCAGAGGTAGCAGAGATGGAGGCTTGCAGGACACACTGAATTGGAGAAATATTATTCTTACCACTGGAGAAGAAGCAATGCTTGGAAGCAGTATGCAGGATGGAGCAAACTCCAGAACTCTTGAACTATATGCAAAGCCTGTAGAAGATATTGTGTTGGCATCAAAAATGCATGAGGTTTCAGAACAGAATTATGGACATGCAGGGAAGGTATTTATTGAAAGGCTATGTGGAGAATTAAGCCTAAAGCCATCATATCTCAATGAAATATATGAATTAATAAAAGGCAAGCTTAAAGAAAAGCATCTGGAAAGTATTCACCTTGATGAGGTTGCAGTAGTTTGCCTTGGCGACTTTCTATCCTCTATGTATGTATTTGGTGAAGATGAAGCTACTGCGATGAATGATGCTATAGAAGCTGCACTTTTCGTACTTGAAAACAATCGTCAGCTTACGCAAGCAGATAATATTGAAAGGGCATGGGAGATGTTTTCAGGATGGCTGATTGCCAATAGTACGAGATTTGGTATTGATGCTCCGACACCACAATATGGTAGGCTTGATGAAAAGGGAAACTATTTGGTTATTCCGTCTTATGCTCATAAAGCATTGGAGGATGCAGGATTCTCACCCAAGAAGGTATTCCGAGGGTTTGCAGAGAGAGGATATATAGAAAGCCAAGTTGACTCAGATGGTGTGAAACGATTCCAGCTTGGAAGAAACATCATGGGAAAGACATGTCGGGTATATGTGGTTAAAGTACCAGAGCACAACGACGAAACTATCGAGCCGTTATTATTCAAATAAACATTCTATATAAGAAAGAACAACAATCATATACATAAATTTTAGTGAAAAATAAGTATCAGAAATTATAAAAAAATAAATAACGAGGAGAGAACAAAATGAATACATATAGAAATATTATAGACATTGATACAGAAGACTTAAATCATCCAAATTGTTATAAAAATATGGGACTTCAAGAAAAACAAAACCTTGATGAATGGATTAAGTCAAAATTTGAACCTTCAAAAAGAATCTATCGGAACAGAAGCAGCTATGGTTTAAAGCATGACTTTGATAGAGACACTGGTATTTACGTGACTAATGGAGAATTTAAAGGTGCTATGCTTGCAGCAGGTTTTGCTCCTGCAAATGAAAAAGAGCTAAACTGGCATTTTAAGATAAAAGAGAAGGAGCCAGATAGTTTCTATGGATGGTGTATCAAGCGATATAAACACAGAGATTCTCCACTTGGAGATTTAGCAAGAGACATGGAGGATGATCGCAGATTTCCAAAAGCATCAACTGATAAAAAAGAGATAGAAGCATATATGATAGATAGACATGGATGCTATGGAGCATTAAAAGCATTTGAGAAAGCTTGGAGGTATTATGAGAATTTTAAAATTACAGATGGCAAATCGATATAAACCATTAAAAATGAAAACTAAACTAAAGTAGTATAGTTTAAATCCATTAGGACTTCAAATATGAGGTTCTTTTTTAATCCTCATTATAAGGATAACAACCAAAAAAGTAATAAACGGTATAGCCGTTTAAATAAAAAAAGTGGAGGAATTTATATGAATCAAATTATGGAATTACGTGAAAAACGCAACAAAGCATGGGAAGCAGCAAAGGGATTTCTCGACAGTAAGCAGAGTGAAGATGGAATAGTATCAGCAGAGGACACTGCAACCTATGAGAAGATGGAGATGGAAGTAGTGAGTCTTGGAAATGAAATTAAGAGACTTGAGCGACAGTGTAAACTAGATGCGGAACTGTCAAAGCCAACTAGTAATTATGCGTTCAACAAGCCTAATCAAACACATGCAAGGCAAAACAGAGCATCAGATAACTACAAAAAAGCCTTCTGGAATATGATGCGAGGAAAGCTGAACAGTGAGGTTCAAAACACACTTACAATAGGAACAGATACGCAGGGTGGCTATCTTGTACCCGATGAGTTCGAAAACACATTGCTTCAGGCATTGGAGGAAGAAAATGTATTCAGACGTATTGCAAGTGTTATTAAGACATCAAGCGGAGATATGAGAATACCTATGATAGCTGCACATGGCACAGCTTCTTGGGCAGATGAGGGTGCTGCCATCACAGAATCAGATGAAGCGTTTAGTAAAATATATATCGGTGCTCACAAGCTTGCGACTATGTTAAAGGTAAGTGAGGAGTTACTAGGCGATTCTGGATTTGATATACCAAAATATATTGCAGGAGAGTTTGCAAGAAGAATTGGTAAGGCGGAAGAAGCTGCTTTTATATCTGGTGATGGAAACTCTAAGCCAAGCGGAATTCTCATCGAAACAGGTGGTGCGGAGATTGGTGTGACAGCAGCAAGTGCGACAACAATCACAGCGGATGAGATTATAGACTTATACTATAGTTTAAGATTACCCTACCGAAAAAATGCAGTATTCATAATGAATGATGCAACCGTAAAGGCAATCAGAAAGCTCAAGGATGGAAGCGGTGAATATATTTGGCATCCATCACTGGCGGCAGGTCAGCCAGATACAATTTTAGGTAGACCTGTAGAAACAACTGAATTCATGCCACAAATTGCTTCCGCCTCAAAGGTTATTGCCTTTGGAGATTTCAGCTATTATTGGGTGGCGGATAGGCAGGCAAAAAGCTTCCAAAGATTAAATGAGCTATTTGCAAGAAATGGGCAGGTTGGGTTCAAGGCATTTGAGCGTGTAGATGGAAAACTAATGTTACCTGAAGCAATTAAAGTGCTTAAAATGAAACAGTAAACCTAAGACGCTTACATATGTTAACTATAAAAGGCTCCTTGTAGAAATAAGCCATCTACAGGGAGCTATATTTTTTCTATAACGATAGCCTTTGCCTAAAGGGTAAATTAACTTGACTTCTATTAAATGTAGAGACATATATGTAATAACAAAAAAACGATATTACAGGAGGTCACTATGGACAGAAAGCAGATAATTAAAGCCTTGGAAGAACACGCAGGAGTAAAGGCAAAATATATGGGAGTTCCAAGCTTTGCATATCAAATATTAATAGAAGGAAGGTTCTACATAATTGATAGACTTGGAAAGATTACATTAGATGATGTAGAGGTTCAGCTTGATGCACTGATTAATGGAACAAATGAAGAAAAAGAAGTAGTAGTACAAGAGCTATCACAAGTACAAGCACGAGAGCAAGCACAAGAGCAAGCACCAGAGCAAGCACAAGGACAAGCACAAAAGCAAGCACAAGAGAAAGTGCAAGAACTAGCACAAAAACGAGCGCAGGATAACGAAGCCCTTGACTTTGAAATCACAATTCCGTTGAATGGGCATACGGGTGCAACTCTAAGAAATATGCTTAACATGCTTTACAGCAAACAACCTGTTATAAAGAAGGCATTTGAAATTGAAGCTGATATTTTACAAGCTGATTTTATTGCGGACTTAAACAAAGCCAGCATACAGACAATTGATGAATTCAAGAATGAAATAGCCGAAAAACAGCAATCTGGTTTCAATGGAATTGAATTTGATTTTACTAACAATACTATAACCTTCAAGTTTTTTAGACATCTACAGGAGCCAGATAGACTTGAAGCATATACACATTTTGCTTCACTTCTCAGCCAAAGTGCAAGGAGCTTAAAACATGCATCACCGAAGCCTACAACTACAGATAATTTCAAATTTACGATGAGAGTTTGGTTAATTAGGCTTGGCTTTGTAGGAAATCAATACAAAAGGGCAAGAAAACTGCTTCTTCAAAATTTGGAGGGTAATTCGGCATATAGAAAATTAGAAAGATTATCAGAAAATAATGAAGTGATGATTATAAATGCAGAACCAAACGATATAAAGTAACTAAAAACTGCTGTAAAATGCACAAAAAACCGCTGTGTTATTTGTTGATAATATGCTCTTAATTAACTGGATATAAGGCTCTTTCAGAGCTAATATATACACTAACAAAAGGAAAATATTTACTTTAAAAGGAGCAAACTACGATGAAAACACAGAGATTCGGAATTGAAATTGAAATAACAGGGATAACAAGGGCAAAGGCGGCTCAGATTGCAGTAGAATTTTTCGGAGTGGGAGCAAGGCTTGAACACAAAGGTGGCACTTACGATGAGTACAGAGTTATAACACAAGACGGCAGGAGTTGGAAATTTGTAAGCGATGCGAGCATTCTGCCTCACAAAAAAGAATACGGTCGGATTGTTACAGCGGATCGGGATTACAGCGTGGAGCTAGTAAGCCCGATTTTAACCTACGAGGACATTGAAACACTTCAAGAGCTGGTAAGACAGCTAAGACACGCAGGAGCACTTAGCGACAGCAAATACCAATGCGGAATACACATTCACGTAGATGCAAAAAAACACACGCCGCTAAGCTTGAAAAACCTAATCAACCTCATGGCAAGCAAGGAGGATTTACTATATAAAAGCTTAGAGATAGACCCTGCAAGATTAAGGTACTGCAAAAAGGTAAACGAAAACCTAATAACAACGATAAACAAGAAAAAGCCTAAGACCTTGGAAGCTTTGGCAGACATTTGGTACTCAGGTTTTGGTCAGGAAAACAGAAGCAGACATTATCACAATAGCAGATACCATGGGCTTAACCTTCACAGCGTTTTTGATAAGGGAACGGTTGAATTCAGACTTTTTAACGGGACAACCCATGCAGGAAAGATTAAGGCATACATACAGTTCTGCCTTGCGGTAAGCCATCAGGCAATCAGCCAAAAGTCTGCAAGTGCAAGAAGAACCTATACCGATAACGAAAAGTACACCTTCCGCTGCTGGATGCTTAGGCTTGGACTTATCGGTGAGGAGTTTGAAACCTGCAGGCATCACTTCCTTGCAAGTCTTAGCGGGAACTCGGCTTGGCGTAATGCCGCATGAAGGTAAGCATTGGCTTGTGGGGGCGGACAAGGCTCTCACAGCCCCAATCAAAAACGAAGAGGAGCACTTATACTATGAAAAATGAAACTAAAATATATGGGGCTTATGGTTCAAACATGAACCTTAATCAAATGAGCCATAGATGTCCTAATGCCAAGGTTATAGGAATAGGAAAATTAAGAAGCTACAGATTGACCTTCAGAGGTATAAACAATGGTGTTGCAAATATTGAAAAAAGACAGGGAAGCACTGTCCCCATAGTTTTGTGGGAGATAACTTCGGAATGCGAGAAAGCACTTGATTTATTTGAAGCCTATCCGAAGCTTTATGTTAAAGAAGAAGTCGAAGTTACAACAAAGGATGGTACTATTAAAGCAATGGTATATGTAATGTCAAAACAATATGAACAGCTATCGGCAGAGCCATCAAGCCATTACATAAATACAATATGGCAGGGGTATCTGGACAACAAGTTACCGTTAATAAAATTGAGAGAGGCGATTGCTGAAAACAGAAATGAAACTGACACTTTGAGGTTTAAAAATAATAAATATTATGCAATGCCTTATCTTTTATCAGATATAAATAAAAAATGTAAATAGTTATAAAGAATTCTTTATAACTTGTAAGACAGGATTTTCAGAGTTAATATGTATAACATCTAAGGAAATTTAATAAGGACGCCATGTCTTCAGGGTGTTCGAGCACCCTAAAGACAATGCAGGTAATCTAGGTACCTACACCGACAGCATATGCTGCCACAGCGACTCTGTGTATATTATATCTTTTTGTACTTACATTTACAATAATACAACAGGTGCAGTGTGGGGTTATATCAATCCTGCAGTGCACCTTTTTAAGTTTCTTTCAAATAAATTTTGAGAGGAGTATACATTATGTGCGAACAATCCGAAAAAAGCTTTAAGGATGCCTTCAACAATTTTATTGGCACAAGGGCATCCGAGGATTTGGCTGAGTTGTACTTAAGTAATAATAAATATATCCAGTTGGGCTTGGATATAGAATCATGCAGTGAAGAAATTCTATCTGTTGTTCCAAAAGAGAAGCAGAAGGAGCTTGGCAGGTTACTAGACAAATATATCGGTATCAATGGTCTTATGGGAGCTTTGGTAAATGAAATTCTTTACACGCAAGGCTTAAAGGATGGGATAAAGCTTGGGTGTATCCTTGAAATAAGCAAAGGGGCATTTAAGCTATGAGTAACAGGACAGTAAAAGAATAATAAGTAAAATATATAACATAAGAGGTTTGGGCGAATGTGTCCAGCCTCTTTTTATGTTGGATGTTTCTTGAAGCTAATTCTATTAACTTGACTTTATTCCCTAGAAGAGTGATGTATAGTACTAAATTGATAGAAGGGAGCAAATTAAGTGCGTGTAATAAAAATAGAGCCTGCTGCAAAAGCTGAACAACAGAAAAAGAGGGTCTGTGCTTATGCGAGGGTATCCACCGATGGCTACAAGCAGGGTGAATCCTTGGAAAACCAAGTAACCTACTATAATAACTTAATCTCATCAAATACTGAGTACGAATTTGTAGGAATATTTGCAGACAAAGGAATAACTGGAACAAAAGATGATAGACCTGAGTTTCAACGAATGCTAAAGCTTTGTAGAGAAGGAAAAATAGACTTAATCATAACAAAATCCATATCAAGGTTTGCAAGAAATACAGTGGTAGTACTAAAATATGTAAGGGAATTAAAAGAAATAGGTGTTGAGGTAAAATTTGAAAAAGAAAATATATCGACATTATCTGGGGACTGTGAGCTGATGCTTACCGTCCTCTCTTCATTTGCGGAGGAAGAAAGCAGAAGTGTAAGTGAAAATATAAAGTGGAGGTATCACAAAAAGTTCGAAAAAGGTGAACTGGTTATAAACGCTAATAGGTTTCTTGGATACGATAAGGACGAATATGGAGATTTAATAATAAACCCTAAAGAGGCTGAGATTGTAAAAAGAATATATGGAGAGTACTTAGAAGGTAATGGGATATTTAAAATAGTAAAAATGCTTAATTCAGAGGGTATTCCAACAGTTACAGGCTCAAAATGGAATGAAGCAACTGTTAGGACTATTCTAAGAAATGAAAAGTATAAAGGGGATGTAATGCTTCAAAAAACCTATACTCCAAGCTACTTAACTAAGCTAAGGAAAATAAACAGAGGTCAGGTTGATAGCTATTACATAGAAGATAACCATTCACCAATAGTTACAAAGGAAGCATGGGAGAGAGTGCAGCTTGAAATGCAAAAACGTGCTGAAGCAAAAGGAAACTCAATAGGCTCAATAAAATGCCTTAACCGCTATCCACTGTCAGGAATTCTTTTCTGCAGTAAGTGCGGTTCACCATTGAGACGTAGAACATGGAACAGTAAACACTCCTGTAAAAAGATAGTATGGCAATGCAGTAACTATGTTAAAAATGGTAAAGATGCCTGTGAAGGAACAGTAATTGATGATGAGATTATAGGCAGTCTTAATATAACGGAACCAACGATTGTGAAGGAGGAAATCCAAAATGGCAAGAAGCATTACAGTTATTCCAGCAAGGGCAAACAGAACAAATACGGCACAGAATGCTGAACCGCAAAAAAAGAGAATGGCGGCTTACTGCCGTGTATCAACAGACCAATTAGAACAGCTATCAAGCTATGAGGCACAGGTACAATATTATACTACATATATATGTAATCATCCTGACTATAAATTCGCGGGGATATTTGCCGACGAAGGCATCACAGGAACTAGCACAAAAAAGCGTGAGCAGTTTAATAAAATGATAGAGGACTGCAAGGCAGGTAAAATTGATGTAATAATAACCAAGTCTATATCAAGGTTTGCGAGGAACACTTTAGATTGTTTAAACTATGTTAGAATGCTGAAGGAACTTGGCATAGAGGTAATATTTGAAAAAGAGAATTTACGGACTTTGGATTCTAAGGGTGAAATTTTATTGACTGTTTTGTCTTCATTGGCGCAGGAAGAATCAAATTCCTTGAGTCAATCGAGCACATGGGGCATCAGAAGGCGGTTTGAACAGGGTAAAGTTATAGTCAATCATACAAAATTTATGGGGTATGACAAAGACGAAAATGGCAATCTCATTATAAATGAAAATCAGGCAAAAGTGGTAAGAAGAATATATGCAGATTATCTTAATGGTAAAGGCACTAACAGAATCGCACACGAGCTTGAAAATGAAGATGTTCAAAACTGGAATGGAAAAGTAAAATGGTATGAGGGCAGTATCAGGAAAATGTTAAGCAACGAGAAATATAAGGGAGATGCTTTGCTTCAAAAGACATATACCACTGATTTCCTCACAAAGAAAAGAGTTGAGAATGACGGAGCAGTTCCGCAATATTATGTGGAGGAAAGCCATCCTGCAATTATTGACAAGGATACATGGGAAGCAGTACAGCTTGAAATGGAGAGAAGAAAAGCCTTTGCAGAAAAATATAACATTAAAAAGCTGGACTATGTTACTAATGATAACCCGTTTGCAGGCAGAGTTATCTGTGACTGCTGTGGCAGTACTTTTGGAAGAAAGGTGTGGAACTCAACAGATGAAAGATTAAAAAGAACTATCTGGCAGTGTAACAACAAATACAAGGTTAAAGGAAAAATAGGGTGTGGGAATAGGCATATTAATGAAGAGGTTTTATATCAGGCATTTGTTAATGCTTTTAATGCAATTGTGGAGAATAAGGATTACTTTATGAAAAAGTGGAAGGAGCACTTACAAAGTGATAACCCACTTCAAAAGTATAGAGCAAAGCAGTTTATAAATATTATAAAAGACGCAGAGTCATTAGAAAAATTTGATATAGAATTGTATTTTAGCATAATCGAAAAGTTGACAGTGTTTGAGGAAGAAAAGATAATTGTTACTTTGCTTGACGGTACTGAGATTGAATGTGAAATTGATTAAAGTATAATGAGACCACTAAAAAAGTGTCAATATAATGTACTACTATAGGTAAAAGCAATTTTTTATAATGCTTGAGATATTCTTCCAATTCTATTCAACTCATTTTATTCTTTACTACATGCTCTTGTACTCACTGTCATAATTAAAATCTCCTACTAACAATTGATGTATTGTCCAGAGGAGATTTTACAAAAATATTATTCAGTTCTGTCAAGTCAAGATATTTTCTAACAGATAACAGATTCAAACTAAAAAGAACTAAAGATTCATTGACATTATGGCTGGATATATGTTTTTTATGTGTATTTACATCAATCAACCCTAAGTATCTAGTGTGTTTTTAGATACTATAATATTTTCTTTAATCTCGTATTACCATGTTTTATAGTTTTATCTATGAAAAGTAATATAAAACATGACATTTCATAACCAATAAATGAACCAATAGTGTTCATAATGACATCATCTATCTGTACATACCTACCAGTAAATGATTGCAAGAATTCAATAATAATTGAAAAAATCATCCCTAATAATAGTCCATAGAACCATTTTTCTCTAAGTTTTTTAATAGCTAATGCAGCTGAAAACCCAAAAGGAATAAATAATATCAGGTTTAGCACTGTTGCTCTTGTCAATCCTTCTTCAAATAAATTAAAGCTAAAGTTAACATTACCAGCAAATATTGAAGTAACACCAAAGTTTCCAAAAATAATACCAGTAATTTTTAAAATTATAACTATAATTAAAATAAAACAGTATTCAAATATAGTATTTAATATTTCAATTTTAAATCTTTTTTGAAGTAAAACCTTAATAAAAAAATAAACAATAAAACCAACTATTACCATAGAAATAATTTTTAATAAAGTAGATAGTTGTATTTGATAATCCATTATAATCATTATAGCTATGTTCCTCTCTCTCTCTCTCTCTGTTCTCATGCGGCTTTAGCTAGGGGGTTATTACTAGATTCTGTGACATTTAGCAACCTATTTTCCATAATTATACTGTATATGCTATCACAGAAATAATTTTTGCACCAGAACCAACTTTTAGTACTTAAAATTTGGTGCATATTTCAATAATACTTTGCTAATTGGAGAGAAATCAAATCGAAAAATCGAAAAATGTACAACGTTCAATATCTTGAATTAAAACAAGATATTATGAAAAACAGAATGATTCGTTCCAAATGTGAGGTGTCGAATTTTTCTATTGATACAAGCTGCTATGATTATCTAGAAATAGATAATAAAGTAGAAAGTGGTGTCCCAGCTTTAGATTGACAATCGATTTCTCATTATGATACTATATTAGAGGAATTTAACAAATCATACGATTTATGGAGGTTTTTATGAAAGGTAAAAAAAGTATTATAGCTTCACTTATTTTGGCAATTAGTATAATTATAGGTACAACTGCTTACGCTGCAAATTTGGGTACTTTATCATACTGGTATTCCAATGGCTCCGATATAGCACGATGGTCATCTCCACCAACTACTTGGTCTCTCGACTCTAATGGTTTTGAATCATCGGATTTTCTTCACTATGTTAATCACGCAAGAGGACAGTGGAGAGATGCAGGGATATCAATAAATAGTACTACGGATTATAATGAATCAAACTTTACAATACGTGGAGGTACTTATGATATTATGCATAATTACGAACCATCTGTTACTACAACAATCACAGGAACATCGCTTTTAAGTCTTTATGAAGAAGGAACGTGGACTTATGGGTCGAATAGTAAAAGAGGGTTAACGGTTGATAATGTACGATGTTATATTATATATCAACCGGGCGGTACTAGTCCTACTGAAGCCAAATACGAAAAGACGGTAACACATGAAATGGGACATGGTTTAGGTTGGTGTAATCATTCAACGTCAAGTTCAGATGTAATGTACGGATCTTCTTCGAGTGTTAATACATTAACATCAAGAGATAAAAACCATTTAACACAAATTTATTAATGGAGGGATTAAATCTATGAATTTTACAAAAAGAAAATCTTTTACTATTATTCTAGTACTATGTATACTTTTTGTTGGAAGTTTACTATTGTATAATTTTAACTTTAAATCCGTAACTACCAATAAGTCAGATAATAAATCAATTGTAATCAGTAATACAGAAAATAGTGTTCAGTTTAATAGTGCTAATGACCTAATTAAATATGCAGATAATGTTATTGTTGGGTCAATTGTTGAAGATAATGAATTTAGCAAAACGACAAGGGAATACACCTTTTTAGTGGAAGAAGAATTAAAAGGCTCTGCTAATTCTTCAAAAATAAAGGTTTATGAAACTAATAATACACTAAATTTAGGTAAAAAATACATACTTTTTCTAGAATCAAGTGAAAGTACGTACTTTCCAGAAACGTCTTATACGTCACTAGATAAAGATGCTATAATTGAAGTTGATGGACAAAAATTGGTTTGTAAAAAAAATGAACTACTTGAGGATTATAAAAGCACAAATGATTTTGTACAAAAAGTGAAGACTTCGCCAAGTTTAAGGTTTATAAGAGAAAAATCAAAAGATATAGATACATTATCCACAAAAGAGGATGTTGATGTTTTTACTAAATCAGATTGTGTTTATCATATTATACCTACAACGATAACATATGAAAACAAATATATTAAATCTGTAAAAGTTGAAATTCTTAAATCCTACAAGGGAGAATTTAATGAGAATTGGGAAATAATACTCCCTTCCGATATTGAGATTGGGAATGAATATATCGTCTTTCTAAAGAAAGAAGGTAATACTTTGACTCAAACTACAAAAAACAAGAGTGTCATACGTAAAAATGATACTAATTGGAGTGATTTCATAAATAAATACGAAAAGTAAGTAATTTTAAGTTATTGACTATAGATATATTTACTATTTGAATTAAAATCCTTAGGTATAATTTCCAATTGCATTAAGTTAAGAGGGAATCAAGAAGCTACTACATAATGTAGTAGCTTCTTTTTCATTTATGGGCTTTAGACTGTTGAGCATAAGGTGAGTTTCTCGGTAGAGAAATGAGCCATGCGAAACAATCAACCACCCGCTATGCGGGTGCGCGACAGAAGTTATACAAAAAAATCACCTTTCCGTTAAAATAGAGTTGTTCAAGCTACTATATTAACGAGAGGAAAGGTGATTTAAATGGCAAATAAAGAAAATAGTTTAGCACATACCAAATGGATGTGTAAGTATCACATAGTATTCACTCCAAAGTATAGACGAAAAGTAATATATAATCAATACAAACAAAGCATACGAGAAATATTGATACGATTATGCAAGTACAAGGGAGTAGAAATACTTGAAGGGCATCTAATGCCAGATCATATACACATGTTAGTGAGTATACCACCAAAGCTAGCAGTTTCGACGTTTATGGGATATCTTAAGGGAAAAAGTGCATTGATGATATTCGATAAGCATGCAAACTTAAAGTATAAGTTTGGAAATAGGCATTTTTGGGCAGAGGGCTTTTATGTGAGTACAGTAGGGCTTAATGAAGCAACTATTAGAAAGTACATCAAAGAGCAGGAAAAGCACGATATTATGGTGGATAAACTAAGCGTAAAAGAATATGAAGACCCCTTCAAGGGGTAGCAAGTAGTACGTTTGTCCCTTCAGGGGCGGCAAAGGTGGCAAGGGCATTAGTAGCTTGAACGAAGTGAAAGCCAGCGTCTTTAGGCGCTGGCCGGTAACAAGCCCTTATAGGGCTAACACAAGCCACCCGTTTTACGGGTGGTCATGACTTTTTTTTATTAGGAAATTGCTACTTTTTGAATTAAAAAGTTAATGTAGAATTTTAATTGAGAAAATGTTTGATGGTATACTAAAATAAGCCTTCACTCGAATGAGATAGAGGAGAAAGAATTAGTCTTTATTAAATTGGTATTTAATACCCCTTATGCCAGTATAGGAAACTGGAGTCATTGTTCCATCACATTTTTGACAAAAGGGTTGAGGTGGAACGGATTCTTTTAAACCATTAAAAATATTATCTTCCTCTAATTGTTCTACAATAAACCGAGGAACCCATAAGGTATATTTGCACTTTGTGCAAATGAATTCTACTAAATCATCTTTTTTTGAAAAACCTTCAAGGATATTCATAAAAACACCGCCTAAAATATTTGTTTTAAGGAAAGTGATGTTCTAAAAGTTTCATTTCGTTGTTGCAACATGGACAATTGAGAGGATTGTGATTAAAATCCGAAATAATAGATAACTGCCAACGATTCATCATTTGTTGAATCTTCAACTGTTGCTTATTGAACATCATAATCATTTTACCATGAGACTTATGCTTTTTGGAATATATACCGTAATATCGAATCATTCTGAATTCAGTATCTGGGATATGAATAATTAATTTTTTGATGAAATCGAAAGCAGAAACAGTTTCTTCAACTCTTTAGTTATCCTCATGGCGTTGGTAATAAAAAGTTATATTTTCACCATCATAATTTATAATTCTGGATTGAGCCATAACAGGGCGACCAGTATAGCGGACAACATATTGAATACCTTTTTTAATATTGGGACTTTTATTTGGTTTCGCGCGTACATAGAAGCCACTTTGGGTTTTTGAGTAAATTTTGTTTTTCAGGAGTCTGAAATTATCTTTACCAAGAGCATCTTCAAGCAAACTGAGCAATATAGTCTGAAAACGTTTTCTTAAAGCAGTATAGTCAAGGTGGCGAACCTGTCTGAATATTTCAATATTACCGAGACCTCCTTCAGAGCACAAGGCATGAATATGGGGATTCCATTTCATATCTCTGCCAAAGGTATGAAGAACGCATATAATGCCATGTTTAAAGTCTTGAGATTTATTTAAATCATGGAAGTAAGATAAAATAGTCTGACTTGCGGCAGCAAAAAGAAGATTTAAAAGAGTCCTATCTTTACGAAAAAAGACTCTTAATTCTTCTGGGATTGTGAAAACAAGATGTCGATGCCTACAGTTAATACATTTAGCGGCAATAGCAGTAGAACGTGCTTTAGCGTATTTAATTCCACAGGAATTACAAAAACGGGATTTACAAGTATGGAAAACTTTCTTTAGTGTTAAACAATTCTCACAGAAGAAAGTAGTAAAACCCAAGGCTGGTGTCTGGCATTTTAAGACTTTATTCACGTTATGATAGACTGCTTGGCGGATGGTTAAGTGAGCATGAGCAATCAAAAAGGGTTGCCAGTGATCAGCAAAAATTTGCTTGATTGTATATTTAGGTTTTGTTTTAAGGTTTTTAATCTCTTTATTTTCTAACATATCTAAATTATATCAAAAAACGCAGTTAATTTCGACCGAAGGGAGATGTGGCGAAGCCACTTTGTTCTAATTCGCTGTGGATGTAGGTTCTGTTGCAAATTTTACTTAAACAGGAATATTTTTTTTGTAATATACGAAATGACTTTTATTTCACAATTATTTTATGAAATACCAAAAAGCTGGTTAATCAATATACTTCATAAGTCAATTACAGTTAAAATTAGACCTACAATTTAACCTCAAATAATTGACTTTGTTATATTTGATGTGCCAGCTTGCCCTTTATGTATCATGTGAAGGGTTTCAACTCCAGCAATAATCGAACAGGCGGAGCTGAAATTCTTAAAACCAAGCATAGAGTTGGTGACTCGCTTGATGTGCCTGTGATCCTGTTCGATTATGTTGTTTAGATATTAACAGTTCGATGCTCTACTTTACAGGATAAATTACCACAATATTGTTATTCAATAATAGCAACTTCTATGGCGGTATATTTATAGATTTGATTTCATAAAGCATTTACTCCTTACCAATAATAGGATATGATTTTAACATAGGTGTTGTAGAAGAGTCAAAAGTTTTTGCAACAGAACCCAAATCAGAATTTGTAGAACTTAGTGAAAAAATCAGGAGGACAATATGTATACTTTAGAGCAAACACGAAAAATCAAGATAATAATAATTGTCTTTATAGTTATATTTTTTATACTTGCTGTGTGGGGATATTTAAGGGGTGGTCATGAACTTATTAGTTATGGATTTATGAACGAGCCGCTAGCTTCAATCGTAATGGTTGCATCATTTTTCAGCTCGATAATTCTAATTTTAGTTGGCTTGGCGATAAATGCTCTACAAAAAGATATTGAAATAGAGCTAAAGATAATAGACAATCAATTTTTAAACAAAAAATAAGTAAGTTTATAAATTCCAATTTCTAAGTGATGCTAAAAGACTTAATGACCTCTTTTCCTTTATTTTACAAGAGTTTGAGTCTGGTAGGTGCTCCATTCCGACCCCCGGGGTCGTTTTACCATAAGATTTTGCGTATTTCTATCATTTCGCTGCCTCAACACACGTTGAGTGCATAGTTCAGATAAAACGCGCCGAAACCCGCATGGGATAAGGCTTTGGGGGGATTTAGAAAGACAGTTTTTAAGAGGTAAAAACGATGATAAAAACTCGGTTATTTTTAAGAATAAGCGGGTTTTTATTTTTATAAGATAAACAACCAGAAAAGCATTAATTGCCTGACTGGATTTTCTTTGATAAATATGGGGGTATAGCTCGCCAGGAAAAGCGCAAATGGCATTCTGAAAAATTAGTCAAATAAAAGTCTTTCAACAAGTTTTCCAGAATTTATGATATAATTATGTCTATTAGGGGAAGCTTGATAACTATTTTAATTATGGAACTATAAAAAATGTAGAAGATTCTAATGTAATTGTAATGTGAAGTTCATTTGCACGAACTAAATCCCGATATATATACCTGCTTAAGAAGGTTTAATTAAAGGAGAGGATGAGTCTGCTGAAAAATTTACCTAAAAGCTTTTTGGTCCGGATAATTTTGACTAATGGTGACCATGCTCATATTCGAACTTACTTTGGTATTAAAGATGAGACATCAATCGAAGATCGGCTAAAATCTTTTTCTAAAGTGAAACTTATTGAGTATATTGATAATGTAGGAGGATCTTTGAAAAGTAATGCAGAGGCCGGGATAGA
Source organism: Ruminiclostridium herbifermentans (assembly GCF_005473905.2). NCBI lineage: Bacteria > Bacillati > Bacillota > Clostridia > Eubacteriales > Oscillospiraceae > Ruminiclostridium > Ruminiclostridium herbifermentans. The sequence goes on along the minus strand of NZ_CP061336.1, from coordinate 4,162,256 downwards.
GCTTTTTCCGCTTAAATCTGCTCCTACTCTATATATTATAAATGTTACATCAAATATAAATTATTCTTCCATACAACAAATATCCAACACATTAGCGGATAGAGGGCGAAGCGAAGCACTATTTTTTGAGAATGATCGTGTTATAAGATGTGTTTACCTGAGAAGGGAGTTAAGTCGTATTAGCTTATCTCCCACTGTCTATGAACTTGTAATAGGTTATGAAAAAAGAATAGAAACAACAGAATGGGATCCGGAAAGCTCTGATTATGGAGAAACAAAACTTGTATATAGTTTGGAGAATGCATTATTATGGTTCTCAGAGGAAAAAAAGCGTTATGCAATAGCTGCATGCAGTGATTTCTCAGCAGTTGCTCCAATTATTAAATATCTAAGCAGCAAGTTTCAGATAGATGCTAGCCTTCCGGATTTAACTGAGGATATGTTGTTTAATATTGCTGAAGGTGGACAAATAAAAAATGCTACCTTTTCAAATGCATTAGGGCACCGAGATAATCTTATTGATGCTTGTACAATAACTATTTACGATGAGGACTTATCAAACAGACAAATATACCAAGAAATGAGAGGACAAGAAAACCGAGAGCAAAGAGCAGGATTTTATTCTAGTCATCCTGATTTGTTGAGAGCAGGAATTGGAATTACTCGTAGATATGGAAGAGTCTGGACACCGGCTCATTTGAACAGGGATGAATTACTGAAGCTTTCATTGGGAATTGTGTCAAAGCTAGATAGGCAACTTGAAATTGCATCTAGAGATCATTTGAAAGATTTTATTGTATATTACTCAAACTCACCTGTAATTATTGGCTCAACTTCATTGGTAGGACAAGCAAGGTCTGTTTTCGATTCCATTATATACTATGTTATTTCTGCTGGAAGATCAAATCAAAAAAGAGTTCGAGTTCCTGATGATATTTTAAAGGACTTAATTATTTATAGAGATAAGTTAAAATTAGGAACATCCATAATGTACGAGTGTGAAAACTGTGGGACAAGAAATATTAAATGTAGTAACTGTAATAAAAACATAGATGTATCGGTTGAAAATAACGAAATTGTTTTTAAGTGCCCTGATTGTAACTTCGAATTGGATGCAGAAGCGCATATATGTGAGTGTGGTAATCACTGTCCTGTATTTGACCCCATTTCACAAATTCTATTTTATCCTCAGGTTGAGCTATTAGAGTCAATTGATAAATATATCTCAAATTTGCATCCATCAGTAGAAAACCCAAAACTGTTTGTTATTGTTGGGCATGAGGTTCGTATTCTAAACACTCGTACTAATGACAGAGCGAGAAGAGTCTCATTGGAAGAATTAAGTTTTTGGCGTACAAGAGCTCATTTACATACCTACAACCCGCTATCACAAAATAGATTAATAAGAATTTTGGGCCGTTTACGAGAAAAATGCCCAATTAACAACTATCACCCAAACGGGCAGGAGTGCGAAAGATGTCTGCAGAGTTTGCCCACTACAAGGCAGTTAGAGGAAGGAAATGTTTGCTTGCTAAGGGCATTTGGAATTCCTATAGATATAGATTTTGATGGTATACATCATGGTCATGAAGTCGCTGACATTGTATATACAGATCAAATTAATGGAAGGAATGTGAGAATCGGCATCCATGCAAAGAGTAAAGCTAATAGTTACCCAAGAAATGGTCTTGGAAGATCTGAGAATAAAATTAAGGGACTATATGCACAGCTTTATTATACTTTATATCAAATATCACATGGACAACAACAATTTGATATTTTAGGCATCAGTATTCCTAACAGAATATCTGCTGATGTACTTAATTCAATGGAATCAATACTCTTAAGATTCGGTGTTTCTTTTATAGCTATAGATCGTGACTGCTGGGTTAAAATAATAGGGCTTGTTAAAGAGAAACTTCAGTTTAATAACTAAAGGAATATTCGTGAAAACGATACTCAAGAGGTAACATAAGGTAAGGTAAAACTAGTTTTAGAAATTTTCATAATAAATCTTAAGGGGCAAGGAATATAGCAAATTATTATAGTGGCGGGTGTCAAAAAGCGAATGAAATAAATCTGATCGGGTATTCATAGGTTGTCTGATAGCGTAGCTTCATTATATATATACAGCTTAAACCAAATAAGGAATCTCCTATTAGCAAATTAGCGGTGGCATTTTAGAAATAAGATGCTGCCGCTTTTTTTATGCCCTTTTTAGGGCGAAAAATCACAAACGATTGGAGGAAATCAAATGTCAAACATCAAGCAAACCCTTAAGTTTTTCAGTCCCCTGTCGATTATAGCGTACTCTTCTCATGAATACGGCGGATGCGGTGCGGATGATCTGCCTGAAGTATTGTCTCCATCGGAGGCGGTGTATTACATGGATGAAATACTTGCCGCTATCAAAAAAGAAAAGCTGCCCAGCGAAGGTGACCGTGGCCTGATGGTATATTTCTACGACGACCAGGCGCTGTCTGAAAAAATCTACAGCCTCCACCCGACAGTTGAAGAATGGAACGGTAAGCTGTGGGGCGTAATGGTAGCAGAGGCTTATGGCGAGCTGACCGAAGCGGAAACAGCCAAGCTGCTTGACTTTGCCGTTGGTCAAATGTCTGATGGCTGGGGCGAGGGGTTTGAGCAGCGTCCCATTAAAACATGTGACGGTGAAATCTTCGTCAGTTTCTGGAACAGTGAGGACTTTTTTATCAAGCCGGAACAGGAGCTGAAGCAGGGAGCTGAACAAAACTTCAACGAACAGACGATGGGAGGAATGTAACATGCCCAATCATATCACAAACATACTTACCGCATATGGTGATAAGGAAAAAGTCAGGGCAATGTTTGAAGCCATTAAAAATGATGAGATTGGAACGGGAAGCATTGACTTCAATAAAATTACACCGATGCCGGAACACATCTACAGGGGGGATCTGGGCAGAGAGGAAATAGAAAAGTACGGCGCTGAAAACTGCTGGTATGACTGGAGCATAAAAAACTGGGGAACGAAATGGAACAGCTATGGCTATGACGAACATACCGCAGAAAATTTTGATGGCAGCACGGTAAAATTTTTAACCGCATGGAGCAGCGTTAGCGATCTAATGAAAAAGCTGTCCTCTATGTTTCCCGATATCCGTTTTGACTACAAATGGGCGGACGAGGACTTTGGGCATAACACCGGCAAGGCAGAGTATAAAAACGGCAAAACCTTAAGCTGTTATATACCGGCGGGTGGTTCTGCCGAAGCCCTCGAAATGGCGGCAAGCATACTTGATATAGATCTTGCCGAAGCAGGATATATCTACAATGAAAGCACCGGCGAATATGAATATACGGAAGATGAGCCGGATGAAATTCCTAAGATTGGCGGTGTGTAGAAATGCATGCCACTATTTTTTTATGAAAGGCAAACGAGCATGAGGCGCTACCTTACGAGGCAGCGTCTTTTTTTGTTGCCGGAAAGGAGCTGAACTATGAACACAGACACGAAAACACAGGAGAAAAAAACCGGCAGCGATCCTGCGCCACCAAGAAAAATTCACACCGTACCCTTGCCAAAAGACACCGAGCGCTGCAAAGGCTGTCCCTATCCTGGTGTCGGCTTTATCTGCTGGAGTACAGACGGGAGCTGTATGCGGACCGATATGGACAGGATCAGCAGGCCAAGGAGGTGATGACTGATTGAACAGCATTATCAGCTGGGTCGGCGGCAAAAAGGCCCTGCGCGAACTTATTTATCAGCGGATGCCCAAAGATTATGGAAGATACATTGAGGTCTTTGGTGGCGGCGGTTGGGTACTCTTCGGCAGGAAACCGGATGCAAGCATGGAGGTCTATAATGACTACAACGCCGACCTTGCCAACCTGTTCCGCTGCGTCAAGGAGCGTCCTCTTGCCCTGCTTAAGGAGTTGAACTTCCTGCCCATAAACGGCAGGGACGAATTCAACGTCCTCAAAAAATATCTTGAAAAGGAGGAATTCACCAATGAATACTTAAACGAGGAACTGGAACTGGCGGAGAACTGCCTGTCCCCGCCGCAGTTTGAGGAAATCAAAGCGATTCTCATTGAAAACGCGACCATGTCGGACGTAAAACGCGCCGCCGCCTTCTTCAAGCTGATCCGCTACAGCTACGGCAGCGGCTGCACCTCATATAGCTGCCAGCCCTTTGATATCCGGAAAACCTTTCACCTAATATGGTCGGGAAGCCGCAGGCTTAAGGATACGGTCATCGAGAATAAAGACTTTGAGGCGTTGATCCTTCAATACGACAGGGACAACGCCTTTTTTTATTGCGACCCGCCGTACTACCAGACCGAGGGACATTACGAGGTGGAATTTAAAAAGGAGGATCATGTGCGACTGCGGGATACGCTGAAACAATGTAAGGGCAAATGGCTGGTATCATATAACGACTGCGAATATATCCGAGAGCTGTATAAGGGCTACTACATCGAAGCCGTTACCCGCATTAATAACCTCGCCCAGCGATATGAGGGAGGCTGTGAATACCCGGAGGTGCTCATTTCCAACTACGACACCGCGGAGCGGCTGCGGAATGCCCCAATGCAAATAGGGCTGTTTGATTTGGCAGACGGCTTTTACAACACGGAATAGTATAAACTGTCAAGGAAAAATGTATAAAAAGTATTAAATAATTATGTACAACTATTCTCCTTGCTTCATATGATCCTTTAATCTGTATGACTTTCCAGATATAGATATTACATGTGCATGGTGCAATACCCTGTCAAGTATTGCATTGGCTACAACTGCGTCATAGAATACACCATCCCATTCGTTGAAATTCATGTTTGTTGTAAGAATGGTACTTTTTCTCTCATATCTCATATCTATAAGCTGAAAAAACATATTAGAATCTTCTTTATCAATGGGTAAGTAGCCAAGTTCATCAATGATAAGTAGTCTGTAATGGCAGAAGTGTCTGAGTCTTACATCAAGTCTGTTTTCCAGTTTTGCTTTCTTTAGTTGCTGCAATAAATCATGACATTTGATAAAATATGTGCTAGTACGTTTCTTTGCTGCAGCTATTCCTATTGATGTTGCCAGATGAGTCTTTCCAACACCACTTGGACCAAGAAATACTATATTCTCATTTCTTTCAAGAAAACCAAGCGTGCAAAGTTCTTGTATTTCTTGCTGATTTACTGACGGCTGAAAATTGAAATCATAATCTTTCAATTCCTTTACAAAAGGAAATGCTGCTGCTTTAATCATAGATCTAGATGCTTTGGCCTCCTTAAAATCAACTTCGTAATTACTAAGTCTCAGTAGTCCTTCTGTAAACGAAAGATTGTTGGATGTCACAAAATTAGATATTTCATCAAGATGAATTACCATTTGCCCAAGACCAAGAATTTCCATGTTCCGGCATAGCTGGTTGTATGTACTGTTATTCATAACTATATACTTCTCCTATAACCTGTAAGTTTTCTTTTGCCCGCTCATTTATATTTTCTTCCTTAAATGCATGCGATTTTCTTGCTATAGCAGTATAGTGTTCTGTAAAATAATTTAGTTTCTTTTTACTAAGGGTATGGATAGTTATTAATTCCATGTTATAATAAACATGTATGTAACCATCATACACTTGTAAAGTAAGAGTTTTTCCAATGTATTCTGGTGGTACAGAATACTGGCATTCATTATGGTTGAACATGCTGGATGAATTTACTTTTACTTTATGTGGAGTTATTTGATAAGGCTTTCTTATGGTATCGGCTGGTAAGCTTCCTAAGAAAGCTTTTTCCTTGTTGAAATACATTAATGGAATACGACCTGTACCTTGATTTACCTGCATGTTTACTCTGTTATTTATTCGTGTGACCAACTCATTAAGTTCCTTGTAATCAAGTTTTCCATTGTAGGCTCTTATCTCATCAAGTAGTTTCATTGGTGCTTCTACTTTGGCTTTTGTTCTTGGTCTTCCTGCAATACAAGGGTGCACCTTAAAACCATAATCATCCGCAAACTGCTTAAATTTTATATTTATTTTCCCTTCTGTATACTCTGTTCTTGGCTCATCCATAACTGTTTTCATATTATCGGTGACAATCTCACTTGGAACACCTCCAAACGTGTTAAACGCATCATCAAGGAATGAAAATAATATGTCCTGTGTTTTTGATAGAGATACCCTGTATACTCTAAAACGTGAGTATGACAGCAATAATACAAATATGTTTACTTCTATTATTTCACCTGTTGAAAGAGTAAATCGTATAGACTCTTTCCAGTCTAGTTGTGCTTGTTGACCCATTCCTGTTTCATAACGTATGGTTACGTTATTTGCGTTTGAAGGTCTGCTTTTTTTGAAATATGAGTCTAGTTCAGGATATTTTCTTAGATAGTAGCAGAAATTCACATAAGACCCTTCATAAGAATGATTGTCTACTAGGTATTGCCATAAAACTCTTCTGTAATAAAATATCTGCTGGCTGTTATCAGATAGAAGCTCTGCAATAATGTCATAGTAAGCAGTGATACAATTCACGCATTCTCTGGATTTGGCCTTATGAAAGCCATTAATGTATTTATCAACTGTACGCCTATCGACATCAAGTTCCCTTGCGATCTGGCTTTTATTAACTTTCAATGTTGTATCCTCCATAAATGGTTTTAACTTATAAAGATCCTTGACAGTTTGAATATTTAAATCTGTTATGATACTACTTTTGATAATCATTAGGGTACCTCCTTTTGTACCCTGTAATCATACCATTTGTACATTTTTATTTAATATTATTTGTACATTATTAATTATAACTTTATACATTTTCATTATACATATATTAAAAGGGGCAAAAACAATGCGTGTAAGTATAATACAGCCGACAGTCAAGGCTGAAAAAAGAAAAAAACGAGTTTGTGCTTATGCAAGGGTATCCACCGATGGTTACAAGCAGGGTGAATCATTGGAAAATCAAGTAACCTACTATGAAAAGATAATCTCGTCAAATCCCGAATATGAATTTGCAGGAATATTTGCAGACAGAGGAATAACCGGAACAAAAGATGATAGACCCGAGTTTCAACGAATGCTAAAGTTATGTAGAGAAGGGAAAATAGACTTAATCATAACAAAATCAATATCAAGGTTTGCAAGAAATAGTGCGGTAATACTGAAATATGTAAGAGAATTAAAAGATATAGGTATTGAGGTAAGATTTGAAAAAGAAAATATATCAACATTATCCGGGGACAGTGAGCTGATGCTTACTGTCCTCTCTTCATTTGCAGAGGAAGAAAGCAGAAGTGTCAGTGAGAACATAAAGTGGCGGTATCACAAAAAGTTCGAAAAAGGTGAACTAGTTATAAACGCTAATAGGTTTCTTGGATACGATAAGGACGAATATGGAGATTTAATAATAAATTCTAAAGAGGCTGAGATTGTAAAAAGAATATATAAAGAGTACTTAAAAGGTAACGGAATATTTAAAATAGTAAAAATGCTTAATTCAGAAGGGATTCCAACAGTTACTGGCTCAAAATGGAATGAAGCAACGGTTAGGACTATTCTTAGAAATGAAAAGTATAAAGGGGATGTAATGCTTCAAAAAACCTATACTCCAAGCTACCTAACTAAACTAAGGAAGATAAACAGAGGTCAGGTTGACAGCTATTACATAGAAGATAACCATTCACCAATAGTTACAAAGGAGGCATGGGATAAGGTACAGCTTGAGATGCAGAAACGTGCCGAGTTAAAAGGAAACACCAAAGGCTCAATAAAATGTCTTAACCGCTATCCACTGTCAGGGATGCTTTTCTGCAGCAAGTGCGGTTCTCCATTGAGACGTAGAACATGGAACAGTAAATATTCCTGCAAAAAGATAGTTTGGCAATGCAGCAGCTATGTTAAAAATGGTAAAGATGCCTGCGAAGGAACAGTGATTGATGATGAGATTATCAGTAGGCTAAATATAACTGAATCAACGGTTGTGAAGGAGGAAATACAAAATGGCAAGAAGCATTACAGTTATACCAGCAAGGGCAAACAGAACGGATATGGCACAGAATGCTGAACCACGGAAGAAGAGAATGGCGGCTTACTGCCGTGTATCAACAGACCAATTAGAACAGCTATCAAGCTATGAGGCGCAGGTACAATATTATACTACATATATATGTAACCACCCTGACTATAAATTCGCGGGGATTTATGCCGACGAGGGTATCACAGGGACTAGCACAAAAAAGCGTGAGCAGTTTAACAGAATGATTAACGACTGCAAAGCGGGAAAAATTGATGTGATAATAACCAAATCTATATCAAGATTCGCACGCAACACTTTAGATTGCTTGAACTATGTTAGAATGCTGAAGGAACTTGGAATAGAGGTAATATTTGAGAAGGAGAACATACGTACTTTAGATTCAAAGGGTGAGGTGCTGTTAAGCATACTTTCCAGCCTTGCACAGGAGGAAAGTTTTTCTATAAGTAAAAACAGCACATGGGGCATCAGAAGGCGGTTTGAGCAGGGTAAGGTCATAGTCAATCATACCAAATTTATGGGGTATGACAAAGACGAAAATGGAAACCTTGTAATAAACGAAAAACAAGCAAAAGTAGTTAGAAAAATATTTACCGATTACCTTGGCGGAAAAGGCCCGAACGGGATAGCGCAGGAGCTTGAAAAGGATGGAGCACTGAACTGGAATGGGAAAGCAAAATGGTATGAGGGCAGTATCAGGAAAATGCTGAGTAACGAGAAGTATAAAGGCGAAGCACTACTTCAAAAAACGTATACAACTGATTTTCTCACCAAGAAAAGAGTTGAGAATAACGGAGCAGTTCCGCAATATTATGTGGAAGAAAGCCATCCTGCAATTGTTGATAAGGATACATGGGAGGCAGTTCAATTTGAAATGAAACGGCGGAAGATATTTGCAAAAAAGCATGGACTTCAAAAGTATGACTATACTAATAACAACAACCCGTTTGCAGGAAAAGTTATATGTGGCTACTGCGACAGTACATTTGGCAGGAAGGTGTGGAATTCAAATGATGAAAGATTAAAAAGAACTATCTGGCAGTGTAACAATAAATACAAGGTTAAAGGGAAAATAGGGTGCGGGAACAGGCATATTGATGATGGGATCTTATATGAGGCATTTGTTTATGCATTTAATGACATTGTCAAAAATATAGATTACTATATGACAAAATGGCAAAAGCAGATTTACAGCAAGGACATTTTGGAGAGAGTTACGGCTACAAGATTTATTGAGATTTTTAAAGAAGCTCAGACTTCAGAACGGTTTGATGCTGGATTGTATTTTAAACTAGTGGAGAAGGTTATTATTTATGAGGATGGAGTGAGTATGGGGTTATTGGATGGGACGGAGGTACGATATGGAATCGTTTAAAAAATAGTGTGTAGATATCGTTCTTTCCTTCTTTTATTAACACTGTTAATTACATACCAATGTTGTTAAATTTAAAATATTATGGTATTATCTAAAAGATAAATATTTGTAAAGATTTGGCTTATACAATTTGGAGGTATATTACTGTGAAGAAAAAATTATTATGGGTTATAATACCAATAGTTTTGATTATAGGTATTATTATTACATATTTTGAGGTTCAGTATCCAAGGACGACTTTTGAAAAACTATTGGGGACTGAAGAGTATAATATCACGAAGGTTTTAGTAAAAAGTCCTGTTACTGGTGCAAGAGTTGAAACGGAAAACAAAGAGAAGATTATGGAACTCATTAATTTGTTTAATAATAGAACCTATAGAAAAGAATTTAAACAAAGGCTTGGAGTTGGATATATTTATGCTAGTGATTTTTTTTCAGGAGATAAAATTGTTTTGTCAGTAATTGGAACTGGCAATAGTGTACATATTTATAATGAAACAAGGACTATAGATTCTTATTATAATGTGAGCAAAGAAATAACTGTTAATTCGTTTGATAACTGGGTTAAAAAGCGCCTTAAAAAATGAGAGAATATTTAATTACCAAAGCATCATTAAATATCATACTTGAATTAACAAAATTAGTACGGTAACATGTCACTACCAAAAATTAGGGGGGATCGTAGTGAAAAAGATTACCGTTATTGAACCCAATCTTAGTGAACAAAATCAGGAGGCTTTGGGAAAAATACGTGTTTGTGCATATTGTAGGGTAAGCTCAATGCACATGGAACAACAAAATTCATTTGAATCGCAGGTCAGCTATTATACCAAATTTATTAACAACAACCCAGAGTGGGAGTTTATAGGCATATATGCGGATTATGGGATTACCGGAACAAAAAAAGAAAAAAGACCTGAATTTATGAGACTTATTTCTGACTGTGAAAACAGGTTGGTAGATATGGTTATAACCAAGTCCATTTCTCGTTTTGCCAGAAATACTGCTGACTGCTTGGAAACTGTGAGAAAATTAAAGACATTAGGTGTTTGTGTATATTTTGAAAAAGAAAATATTAATAGTATGTCACAAGAGAGTGAATTAATTCTATCAATTTTAAGTTCATTGGCGCAATCTGAATCCTCCGAATTATCAGCTAATATCCGCTGGGCCAATCAGAAAAGGTACAAGCAGGGTAAATACCAAATATCATGCCGAAAGTTTATTGGATATGATTTTGATAAGGATAAAGGCCTTGTCATTAATAAAGCAGAAGCTGAAATAGTTAAAAGAATATTTTCAGAATATCTTGGAGGTAAAGGAACTAACAATATCGCAAAAGGGTTAAATAAAGACAATATAAAAACTGTTACAGGAATAAAGTGGTGCGGGTCTGGTATTAGCAGAATGCTGAAAAATGAAAAATACATGGGTGATGTTCTGCTGCAAAAGACTATTACTGCAGATAGCATTACTTTCTCTAGAAAAAGAAATAAAGGTGAACTGCCACAGTACTATATAAAGAATGATCATGAACCTATAATATCAAGAGAAGACTTCAAACGGGTTCAAGAGTTAAATGAAAAAAGGAAGAAAGAAAAAGGTGTAGATGAAAATGTAATCAAAAGGATGGGCAATCGATATCCTTTAAGCGGAAAGATAATCTGCGGAAATTGTGGTAAAACCTTTAAAAGGTCGATATTGAATTCAAACAAAAAGTATCGTGGTGTAGCATATAAATGCCAATCCAATATATATGAACAAACAGGACAATGCTATGCAAGTGCTGTTAGAGAAAAAAGAGTATACGAAGCTTTTGTAAAGCTTTATAACAAGCTGTATTCAAATTGGAAAACACTACTTACACCATATATGATGCATTTAAAATCACTTGTACTGCTTAGGGTGGATCAGGCAGAAATTCAAAAAATAAATAATCAAATAAATGAGCTGATAAGAGAGAAACATAGGTATTACTGTCCACCGGAAGCAGAGTATTTAAAGCCTGTTCTTTTAAGCCAAAAGATAAACTCGTTCAATGCAGAAATGAAAGAATTAGAGACAAAAAAACAGGCTTTAGCAGTATCGCTTATTGAAAAAGATATTTCATTATCAGAAACGGAGAAATTTATAGCATTTAATAAAAAGCAGCAAGGCTTGCTGGATGAGTTTGATGAAGATTGTTTTAGTATGCTGGTTGATAAAATTATAGCAAAGCCAAACAACTGCATACGCTTTTGCTTGAAAAATGGAATGGAGCTTGATGAATACATTGGAGGTGATGATAATGCTGTGTAGGAGATTTCCATTCGGATATACAAAGGGAGATGACGGACTGCCGGAAATTGATGCCGAAAAGGGAGCCTATGTTAAGAAAATATTTGAAATGGCTATGGAAGGAGTATCTCAAAATAGCATTGCTGAAATCTTGAAAAAAGAAGGTATCAGGTCACCACTGAATAAGGTTAATTGGCCGAAAGGCACAGTTGGCTCTATTTTAGAGAATAAGAAATATATTGGAGATGAGAACTTTCCCGCTATAGTATCAAAAGAAATGTTTGAGAAAGTGGGTCAAATTTGTAATGAACGAAAAAGGTATTATAATGCTTTAAATAAATATAACAATAAGAGCAATGCACAGTATCCCTTCAGTGGAAAAATCATATGCGGATTATGCGGGAGTACATTCATAAGAGCAGGGAGAAACATGAAATGTACACCGAAGAGATATGTATGGGTATGCCACAGATATGTTGAAAACGGTAGAGTTAATTGCAGTAGTGGCAAAATGGATGAATTAACTGCGGAAACCAAGTTTGTAGAAGCGCTGTGGGAAGTAAAAAAACATTTCGATAAGTACGTGGGAAATCTAGAGAATCCTTTCAAATTAGCAACAAATCAAACTATCTCGCAATTAGATACAAAAATTCAGAAATTGATTAATCAGCTCGAGAGCTTACCCAAAGACCAATCCGATTCAATGATAATTGAAGAAAATATCCGAAAGCTTCTAAAGCAAAGAACTGAGGAAGTATGGAAAATTGCAGGTATTGATGACTTTGAACATAAGAACACAAAATTAAAAAATGAGCTGATGAAACTAAAAAAGAAGCCGCAGGAATTTGATGGTGAAATATTCAGAAAAGTAATAGACCACGTAACGTTTTTGAGTAAAGACAGAATAGTGTTTCATTTTATAAATGGGATAGAGATTGAAAAGGATATGAAATGATGTTTGCTTTATAGTAGAGATGTTGAATTTAGAATTTGATAGATTTAATATACAGAAGATTAACCGGTTGGGGTATTGTTTTTGCCCTGACCGGTATTTTTTTGTGATTTTATTCTGCATTAATGATTATATTAATTGAAAAATAGAAATTCTAAGAAAAATCAAAAAGGAAAAGTTATAACTATGTTACCATTTGCAGGAAAATAAATATATATGTAGAATAATTTCTTATAAGTAATAATAATGGGAATGCGGTAAGAGGTTATTATATAAAGGTATTAAAGATATTTGATTTTGGTATTATGTGATAACTTAAGTTTAAATGCAATATTTGGAAAGGGTAGACTATGGATAAACCTTGGATAGATGGGCCTAAGGAATTACTTATGCATGCGGCAGAACATTTAAATAATAATGGCGACTTCGACAGACGAATAGCATTAATCTCGATAGATAATGCTGTTGAGTTAACTATTAAAACTTATTTATCTCTTCCTAAAAGGATAAGGAAAACGGAGGGGCCTAGCAGAAAAGAATTACAAGAAGCAGAGAACTCATTTCCAACATACTTAGATTTACTTGAAAAGTATGATGCAAAAAAAGTATCTGATATTAATATAGATGATATTGAATGGTATCATAGGCTAAGAAATCAATTGTACCATGCTGGTAATGGTATGACAATTGAAGTGTCAAAAGTCGAGGCTTATTTTGAAATAGCTCGAGGATTATTTGATAGCATATTTAACGTAAATATACTAAATGATTTTAAATTCGCATATACGACCAATATTGGCAAATTCATGGAAATATGGACTGGATTTGAGAAAAAATTAAGGTCAAGGTTGCCACCTAAAGGTGAGAAGTACGCTTACTACTGGAAACGAGATTTTCTAGCAAGCATTGATTCCAGATTAGTACCTGTTTTTAATGAAGTTATGGATTTTAGAGATAATGTTGTGCATGGTCAACTAGAGGCAACTACAAAAGATTATAAAGAAATAATTGATAAAATAGAATACATCAATAGCGCCTTATATTAAGGTCGAATACAATAAAAAATATACTTTCTATGGATAGACTGAGTATTATTAATATTGTGCTATTTTTAGGCTAATAATGAAATTTGATGTGCAAATTCCAAATTAATATTTAACTTAGTGAGTTAAGTATGAATCAATCAGTCTATGTCGGAGTAGAGGATGATTTTCATAGACTATTTGAAGTTGAAGATAGGGATGTTAATTATACAGAAGAATAGATTAGTAGATGCACGCGAAGAGATGGGATGTTGAATAAGTCATAAGGACAAGTAGGTGAAAATATAAAATGGCTTCTGTTATGCAAATCTGGCCAGATGATTACCAAAGTTTATGGGATATTAAATATCATGATTATGTTATAGAAGTTAAATGGAGTAAGATTCCATTTGAAGATTACAAAAGGCTAGCACAGGAATATGCTCAGTGTGGACATTTGATATTTGAAAATGTAATTGAAAGCGGCCATAACAACGTAAAATCAGATATGTGGTTTTTTTGTGGCATATTTCTATTGCGGCAAAGCATGGAACTTGGGCTAAAAGCATTGATTTGTAGAGTATGCAATAGGAAGAATGAAATTCAGAAAAATTTCAAAGATTGTTGTCATGATTTATGGAAGCTTTTTTTGCGTTATAGCGAGAAAGGCGAGAACTATATTTCATCTGATGAAAAGCAATGGTTGATACATTACTTGGCATCAATTGAAGAGGTTGATGAAAAGTCCGACATGTTTAGATTTCCTTTTGAAGATGCGTTTTTAGCACAATATAGAGACAAATTTCTAAATAACATATCAGTGGCAAATAACATGGAGCAAGCTTATCACTTAATTAAAAAATGTATTAATTGTGGGACATATGATCATGATTTCCAGTTTGAAGCCGAATGGTCGCCTGAATTTTTAATTTTAGCAAGTCATGGTATTGGTAATTGCTATTTGTGTGAACCAGTTTCAGATCATGGATTTCATACTAAAATTACGGGCTATATTCAAGCAGCAGACTTTATTTTTTCCAATTGTGAAAAAAATCACTTGGGAGAAAGGCTCTATCCACTAATTTTTCTGCTTAGGAACGCAATAGAATTATGTTTAAAGAGACTTTTTTATGCTAGTGTAGATAATGGTGTCACCAGGCATGTTTTTTTATCAAAACGAAGAAGCCATTTACTCAAAAAGGATTTATGGAAAAATGTGCGCCCAATGATACAACATTATGCTTCCGAAAGTGATGCGGATTTGAAGATTATAGATATTGTTGAGGATCAGATTTTAGAATTGGATGCCCTTGACAAAAATGGAGATTGTTTTAGATACCCCACTACATATAGCTTAGAATATCGTTGCAACGACAGAGAATTTGATGTAAAAAATGTATACGAATATATGAGCGCTGTAATTAATTTTTTAGAAGGCTGTGATTCAATGTTAGATGTAATTTCTGACTTTGAATCAGAAATGCGTTCATATTATAGTGATTGTTACGATTATTATGATTATTAAATCCCCAAAAAGCATCCTTATGCAAAAATAATTTCTGTGATAGATACAGTATAATTATGAAAAATAGGCTGCTAAATGTAACGGAATCTATTAGGTGGAAGCACCTTGAACCATAAATAATATTGTTGTGTGTTCGTTGGTTTAAAATATTGACTTAGTTATAGAATGTTTGTTGAAATGATGAAAACGGAAACATGGTTAAAAAAGCCGAACTGACCAAGTTCCTGAAAAAGACACCAATGTATGTATCTATTGCAGAAGGAGACCGACCGTAACAGCACCGGCAATGAGTGCCCTAGAAGGCATGATTTTTAAGTACTTATTTATAGATAATAACACATATCTAACAGTATTCAGTTCCCATATTTCATATTCCAATTAGGCTAGCACATAATTAGGAGGACTTACCTGCGAAGTATAGCTGACATACATCGCATGACTAAATAAAGGTGTAATAGTTTTCGAAGTGAACCAGAGAACCAGAGAGTACTGATGTCCTGAAAAAATACCTACATCCATATGAAGGATTATAGAAACATTTGTAGAATTTTACATATATAAGTTGCCAGGAGCAAGATATAAAACGACTACCATAGGTGTAAAAATGAATTTATGTGATGAAAGAACTGTTATAGTTGATCTGATTGAAAATTATGAAGAAGGAGATTATCTAGACTTTAAACGAGAGCCTTATGCCGGTGATAGTTTGATTGATTTCTTGAAAGATGTAGTAGCCTTTGCCAATGCCGATTGCACAAGAGACAGATATATTATCTTTGGGGTCGAGGATAAGACAAAAAAGAAGATAGGTATAAACCCAAATGCTTTACTAGACTCTGCCAGTTATCAGAAACTGTTATCAGAAAAGGTAGAACCTGAAATAGCTATTGAAATTGGTAGTATCGAATACCAGGAGTTAATATTCGGATTTATTAAGATACCGGCTTCAAATAAAGACAGACCCTATATATTTAAGGAAGAATATCAGAAAAAAGGTAAAAAAATAGATAAAGGGTTACTACTTATTAGAAGAGGCAGCTATAATACTACGATGAACAGGAGTGACCTTGATAAAATATACTCCGGTGGTAAATTTGAAGTTTCCTTTTACGGGGGTCTTTTATTTGTGGCACCTATACAAATCGAAAACCAGTCTAAAATAGATAATGAGCTTACACTCGGTCAAATTCATGTTCTGGTAAGAAATTTTACTGAGAGACCTGTAACAATTGATTGGGGAATACTAGAAATACTCGATTCACAGGGTAACCTCATATGTGATAATAGGGTAATGGGTATAGGGAGTTATCAAGGTGCTGATTTATGTGCCTATTTTAATCTGAACGATGAAAAGATACTACCATTGTTAACTGATTTCAATTCTACTCATTGTATAATTTTGAACCTTGATGATGATGGAACTGCGGATGATAACTATACACTAAAATTAACTCTTAAAGATTTGAGTGGAAATACTCATACAGCAATGCTTGAAAATTGCTTCATTAAGGCAAGGGGACCAGTATTACATAAAATACAACGAAAATATATTAATATGCGTTCGTACTTAAAGGTTAACTTTAAAGCGTTATTGAAAGCTATTAATCATAAAGACTATATGGTTATCGAAAAGATCATGCAATCATCTGATGTTGACTTTAAACTTGTGAAGGCTGATCATATTGCGAATAAAGAGGCCTTTCCTGAAACTCACTATATATATGAGTTAGTAAAGCTAGCAGTTGAAAAGAATGATGAAAAACTTCTTAACTACTTTAAGAAAATTGGTCTAGATGAAAGAATTATCCAAAAGGCTCAAGGGGTGGTACTTGATAATAAGCTTCCTAACAAAGACTTTAAGTATTGGGATGATATTCTCAAAAAGGAATATGAAGAGTTTATTGAAAGCAGAAGGTTTGATGAATAAAGCCAAATATACTCTATATGCCTATTAGGCTAATAACTGACAGCTCAAGTAAAGGAATGCTTTAGCGATAATGAGCAGTTCAAGCTATTAGTAAATACTAAAAATTATTATGCCTGAACAGCTTGTGCTATATAAAAAATCTACCCGTTGGTGCGCACAGTAGGCAGTCAAAGAAAGGTACTTGGTGAAATCTATGAATAATAAAGCAAATGAGACTGACACTTTTAATCTTCGTATAGATGGTGAATATCAAATTCAAGCTGAACTGTTGTCAAATATTCTATATGATATATCAAAATTGACTGAAATCATTGCAGATGAAGAAGGATCTAGAAATGGATATAAACTAAATGTAACTGCTTTTGAAAAAGGTAGTTTTGAAATAGTATTTAATCTGCAAAATATAATAAGCGGAATAGGTGTTTCAGCAAATATAATCACTTGTCTTGTTGGCGTATTTGAATTGAAAAAACACTTAAAAGGGAAAAAGCCAAGACGAATTTCTGAATTTGATGATAATACAATAAAAGTAGAAAACAATTATGGAAATACTATCATTGTTCCAAAATCAAGTGGGGTTGTAATTAATAATTACATGGCCGATTATCATGTTTCTAACATGTCTAATAATATAAAAATACATGATCAACAAGGTGGATTTATTATATCATCAAATGATGAATCATTAAGCTGTTCTTCCGAAGATGTTGAAGATTTATCAGTTAAGATTTTTAATACTGGAAATACAATAGATGAAGATAACTTATCTGAATGTAAAATTAGAGAATTACCAAAAAGAGAAATAAGAAAATTAGAATCGGCACAGCCTTACATTAACGTGTTTAATGCAGAGCTTATAATTAAAAAGCCCGATATTTTGGGAGATACTGCTTGGGAATTTTTATTAGGCAATAAAAATATCAAAGCAAAAATTCTTGATGAAGAATGGCTATCCAGATTTCGTGAGAATGCTTTTGTTTTAAAACCTGGCTGTTATATTTCTGCTTCTGTCCAAGCCTCATATAAAAAAGACTTCTATGGAAATCCAACTGGCAGAGCAACATATAAGGTAATTAAAGTCTATGGAAATATAAAAAACTAGAATAGAAAAACTACTCTTCTGCTCCAATATGAAAGCGGCTCACATTAAATTTTAGGAACAGGAGCAAGTGCGTGATTGGAGTGAGTATTAGATGAATATTACTATGGAAAAACTGAAAAAAGATGGCCTTCTATTGAAACAGATACCTAAAGATAAACAAACACCAAAAAAGTGTAAAGAGGCTATCAGTCAAAATCCCAAGGCATTGCAATATGCGTCCAGAAAATGTATTGATGCAGAAATTTGTTTGACTGCGGTTGAGAAGGATGCAAATGCATTTCGATATGTTCCAAAACAGTTTGTTACCAAGGAAATGTGTTTGCTGGCTGTTCAGTCTAATGCAGATTTACTTAATAAAGTTCCTTCTGAATTGTTAACGCTGGATATATGTTTACTTGCAGTAACAAATAAACTAGATACTTTGGCATATGTTCCTCAAGAAATAAGGTACGAGATATTGAATGAAGAAACCCCATCAGAACTTCTTGAGAGTATAGTTGAACATAATATTGACTGGCTAACTTATATGCCTGCATGCAAAAATGGTATAGATATTTGTATGGCATATATTAAGAAAGACTTCTCTGTCTCTAAGTACATGCCTGTAGCAATAAAGAAGAATCAAAAGATTTTAGATTATCAGAAATCTCAAGGGAAAATAAGTCTTCTTAGTAAATCGTACAATTCGGAAACTGGTTTATTTATAGCAAAAATAAAGGTGATTTATGAAAGAATACCATCCTTTTTGTGTGATAGCAGAATAAGAGAGTATTCGTATACTGTAATGGCGGAGTTTCAGAACTTTGATGAATTTTACAATTTTGTAGATGGCAATCTATGTGATGCTGAATTACGTACATGTAAATTCGAAGGCATCGACCTAAAGAAATACAACATAGAAGGAGCAGTTATTCATCAAGACGTTTTGGCAGAACAAGGACTGTTTGATGGAATATATTTTGAAGGACTGAAGAAAAGAATAGAGTTCACGGACTTATCTGAAGTGGAGAAAAACGAAATCTGTCTTCTGACTGGATTCAATTATCCAAAGCCTGTTGATGAGGATGGATATGGAAGATTTGATAACAACTACATACCATTTTTCTATGTGAGTGATATTCATCTGTGCCATAGAGTTTTACATAAGTTTAAACTAAGAGCATCAAAGGAAGAAGTTAAATGGTATGTTAAGTCTTTGGCGAAAAAAATGCTGGCATCGGTGGGAACATTTCCTAATGACAGTTACTTACTAATTGCTGGAGATACTGCTTCGGATTTTGAATTAGCAAAAATATTTTATGAGGAATTGGTGGGATTATGGAATCCCCAAAAGATTGTAGTCATACATGGAAATCATGAACTTTGGGATCCATGGGATGAAATTGAAAATAACATTCAGGTTTATCGTGAATACTTTAAAGGCTTGGGAATCACATTCCTCCATAATGACTTGCTTTTGATAAAAAATCGACATCGGCATTCTATACTTAGTGAAGATGAAATCCATGATCTTAAAATAGGACAATTAAGGAAACAGGCAAAGAAGTGTTCTGCAGCAATACTTGGAGGTATTGGATTTAGCGCTTTAAATAGTAAATATAATGCTATAAATATGCGTTATGGAAAGACTTTTGAAGAATCAACATCTGCGGAAGAGGCACTGGAAAAAGATATTTTTGAAACTCGTAGATTTGATAATATATACCGTAAATTGCTTCAGGCGCTTCCGGAAAATAAAGTTATAGTTCTTACACATATGCAGAAGTGGGACTGGAATGGAGACTCATATAATCCGAATTGGATTTACGTAAACGGGCATAACCACCGTAATTACTTTGATATTAGCGGTAATAAGGTGGTTTATGCAGACAATCAAATTGGTTATAAAACAGAAACAGTAGGACTAAAATACTTCTATATTAATAATGAATATGACATATTTGCATATTTTAAAGATGGCATTCATCCAATTATAAAGAGTCAATATATGGATTTTAATATGGGTAAGCTGGTGCAGATGTCTTTTGGAAAAGAAGATGGACAGATTTACATGATAAAGAAGAATGGAAAGTACATGTTCTTTATCCATTGCTTATATTCCAAGCAGTCCAAAAATAAATGTCTTTATCTTTTGGATGGAGGTAAACTGCGCAAATTGTCACGAGATAGACCAGAGGATTTACAATATTATTATGATACTCTTGATATCTATATAGAAAATGTTCATCAACTGCTAGACAAATACACAGGTGGGCAGAAAAAAATTTCAGAGTTTGTAAAAAGACTTGGAGGATCTGGAAAGATTCATGGTTGTATAGTAGATGTAGATAAACCTGGAAATTTTGAAGCATATTCTTATTGCCACTTGTTTGTTAATCCAACAGATGGAAAGGTTACACCTTACTTTGCTTATGATGTGGCATCTAGAAGAGTTTACAAGGATTTCAAGGCTTTATTAGAATCAGAGGAATCTTGTAAATTGTTGCAAGGTAATTATACAAGACTTGAAAAGGAAAAGAACTTAAATATGCCTGCATTAGAGTACTCTAGTCAGTCGGAAGAATGGGGAGATGAAAGTTCAATGTATGACGAAGGTAGCTATCTGTATAAGATTTCAAGAATAATTAAAAGCCTACAGTATGTTGCTGAAAAAAGCATTGTTCGAATATGGAATGAGGAACTACTAAATTATGATTTTGTCAATCGTATCAAAGAGGCAAACAGAATTGAGGACATGATTGACAATTCATTCATTGTAGAAATTGGCGGTGAGTAAACATTGATATGTTCCACGGACTGGCATTTTTGAAAAACTACCTTAAAATCAATTACAACAGACAAGTATGGGGCTATAGATTCAGATGCGTTCTGACTTTTATTTCTGATTCAAGTGCTTCCACTTAAATAGATTCTGTGACATTTTGTAACCTCTTTCCTCTATATGCTATCACAGAATTTATTTTTGCACCAGAACCGATTTTGAAAGTGCTCACAAATATCAGAAACGTAAAACGTAAAATTTGATATTGTAGCTGAATATTCTAAGCATATTTTGGTATTAAATTAGACAACATATTGAGTTATGATTTATTTATCATATATTTAATTATCAATTTTTGGAAGTGGGTGATATTAATTGCTACTTATTTTAGATGAGAGCGGTAGAACTGGTACTCAAAAATATGATCTCTGTTGGAATTTTTCAAAGCAACCTTATTTTTTATTATGCGGAGTTTTAATCCCCGAAAATAAAGTAGAAGTAATTGAAAATAAAATAAACGAACTACATGCACGTTATAAAATACAGGGTGAGTTCAAATCGACAAAAGAAACTGTTAAAAAGAACATTAATGAATTAACAGAAGAATTTTGGAATATTATTTACTCAAATGAATGCAAAATGCTAATTGAGGTTGTCAATAAAAAATTTTGTATTGCAATGCACATTGTTAATTACTGCATTAT
Source organism: Ruminiclostridium herbifermentans (assembly GCF_005473905.2). Classification (NCBI taxonomy): domain Bacteria; kingdom Bacillati; phylum Bacillota; class Clostridia; order Eubacteriales; family Oscillospiraceae; genus Ruminiclostridium; species Ruminiclostridium herbifermentans. The sequence continues at coordinate 4,140,590 of NZ_CP061336.1, read as the reverse complement.
TCCTTATTATGACTTCCCTGAAGAACAGTATTATTCTTATGATGCAGGAGTATTACGAAGAAGCTTTGCAAATTATATATATGATAAAATTAGCGATAATCTTTTTGGCGATTTTGTTGAAATGTTTGATAGTGATAAAAAAGATTTAGATAAACTTAAAAGTCTTTGTTGCAGGTTAATTGATGAAGCTGACAATACAGATATTAAAGAGTATGTTGAAGATACTCTTGACTCAGTTAATAACTATAGTGAGTTGGGATTATCACTAAGACACCTTTTCCCTTTGGTAGACTATTACAAAAGTGGAGAATCTGCTGTTGCAGTATGTCCACATATTGATTCTTTTAATAACATATTATCTAGAACGGAGTCGATTAGTTTATCAAATGTAATTCACGACAAAATCAATGAATTAAGTGTAGCATTACAACAAGCAGCTGTACAACAAAATAGAGAAATCGAATTTGGAGACTCAAAAAAGGATGCATTGTTGCAACTTGCTGATTTTTGGGCTGGAACCACACGGGAAGCTGTAGAAAAAGTATTGTTAAATGGTGAAACAGGAAATAATATAATTTATGATATTATCCAGCATGATTTAAATTTCGTAAGTAGCTTTAATGAACAGGTAAAATTATTTCCAAATAATGATATGTTGTTATTATGGAAGAATTACTATGAAGATCTTTTCTTTTGTCGCAATTCCTAAAAAGGGTTTTGTTGCAAATAATACTTGAACAGGAATGATTTTTGTAATAGACGAGATGACTTTTATTTCACTAATACTTTATGCAATACCAAAAAGCTGGTTAATCAATATAACTTCATCTGTTATATTTGCCCTTTATGTATCATGTGAAGGATTTCAACTCCAGCAATAATTGAACAGGCAGAGTTGAAGTTTTAAAACCAAGCATAGAGTTGGTGACTTGCTTGATGTGCCTGTGATCCTGCTCGATTATAATGTCTAGGTGTTTGACCATGAGATGCTCTGCTTTACAAGATATTACCACAATATTGTTCTTCAATAATAGCAAATTTTGTGGCAGCATATTTATCAGTTGTGATAAATCTTGGGATGGAGTTATTAGGAGAGGAAAGAGCTCTTTTTAGAAACTTTTTGGTCGATTTTTTATCACAGTTCATAGACAACCAAAAATCTATAGTATTTCTAGAGGAGTCCACAGCACGATAAAGATACATATATTTACCACGGTTTTTTAAATAAGTTTAATCTAGATGCCATGAATCATTGCTAGATTTCAGGTGCCTTATAATATTTTTACTCATAATAGGCGAATATTGAGAACCCAGCGATAGATGGTGGAAGGATGTATACTTAGACCTCGTTCTTGCATTATTCAGATAAATCTCGAAATTAGAGACTGTATATTTCAAATACCAACGAACACAAAAAATAATGATGCTCGATTGTAGTGTTTCCATCTAAATAGATTTGATTTCATAAGGCATTTACTCCTTACCAATAATAGGATATGGTTTTAACATAGGTGTTGCAGAAGATTCAAAAGTTTTTGCAATAGAACCCTTAAGGGTGTAGAATAGTGTATAATCATATTTATGAAATATATTATAGAAAGAAAAGATATAGAATGAATTTTCTTATGATTCGTTCTATAAGGTAAAGCTATGATAAATTCTCTGTCAAAAAAAGTTATTCAACAAATAGAACAAGAGGTACAATTAGAAACTAATAATGAAGAGATCCATAATGTATATCATTTCACTAGCGTGAGTGCATTGCATTCAATTATTGAAAATAATAGTATTAGACTAACTGATTGTACATTTATGAATGATAGATATGAGTACATTGAATGTTTAAAAATGGTGATATCAACTGCAAAAGAAATGTTAAAAGAGCGAGAACCTAATACGAAATATAATGAAATTCTTATAGAAATGCAAGAATATTACAACGAACGAGTAAAAGAATATATTTCAAATCTTAATGATGGTTGGTATCGTTCATTTTATATTTTATCGATGAGTACCATAAGTGACTCTATACCAATGTGGAATTATTATTCAAATAGTTCGGGAATATGCATTGAATTCGACAAAGCAGAATTATATGATATGTTTAGTAAGAAAGTAGACCTAAGTAACAATCCTAAGGCAATGCGTGAAGTTAATATTCGGCAATTCAGATGTCTATATGATGAATCATCGAAAAAAAAGCTAATAAGAAAGATGATAGAAATATCGTTACCTGAAATTGCTGAGAGCTATAGTGTTGATGAACAGAAGAAACGGTCTGGCTTATATGTCTATTTTTCAAATACAATTCGTAATTTTTCACATATTTTTAAAAGAGCTGAATTTATTTACGAGAACGAGTATCGATTTGTAATTGATTTCTGTAAGAATACTAATCCAAAAGAAAAATTAGAACATATTGATAAAGGTTTCTATTCCACACCGGATACTATTAGATCATGCATAACAGTTAAATTTGATAAAAATTTACCTATAAGAGCTATTTACATTTCTCCTACTAATATAAATGAAACGGTGGTAAGAGGTATTAAACTGTTATTAGAATATTATGGTTATGATGATATTAAAATCGAAAAAAAGCAGATGAGTTTGCGAGCGAACTATTAGAATTAAGTATTTAGTTTACATAGTTGGATAGCTTTAGTCAACGAATTTACGTTCAAAAAACAAAATTCATTGGATATACCGGCAAAGCAAGGATATACTATGGCTGGTTCTGTTGCAAATAACGTTGGGAACTGAGTGGATTTTTGTAATAAGGCAAAATGACTTTTATTTCACTAATATTTTATGCAATACCAAAAAGCTGGTTAATCAATATAACTTCATCTGTTTTATTTGATGTGCCAGCTTGTCCTTTATATATCATGTGAAGGGTGGCAATAATAGAACAGGCGGAGCTGAAATGCGATGCTCTACTTTACAAGATAAGTTACCAAAATATTGTTCTTCAAATTACTCAGAATAGGCGAATACTGAAGAACCAAGCGATAGATGGTGTAAGGATGTCACTTAGGCCTCTTTCTTGCATTATTTCAGCTAAATCTCGAAATGAGAGACTGTATTTCAAATACCAACGAACACACAAAATAATGATGCTCGATTCGTAGTGTTTCCATTTAAATAGATTTGATTTTATAAAGCATTTACTCCTTACAAATAATAGGATATGATTTTGACATAGGTGTTGTAGAAGAGTCAAAAATTTTGCAACAGAACCCTTTTTTACGCGATACAATGGCTCCGCTGATAACACAAGAAACTAATAGTTATAAACTACTCAGAAGAGATATTTTTGGCATATAGCACCGAGGCACCCTACGTTTGATTTTGTAGAGTGCCTTGCTCATTTTCGGACATTATTCATCCACATCCATAATCAATCCGGACTTGAATTCCACGATGCCATTCGTTGTGGAAATGCGTATAAGATCAGTTTATAATGACAGAGGCATTTTGCCTATTGGATTATAATTCAAGTAAATTGAATAATTTTTTATATGTTTCACTGGACAATACATCACAAGACATTTCATACAAATCTTCATTGGATAAAAATACATCATCCGGTTTGGCGTGTGGCGAAAAATATTTAATAATAACCATTTGGATGACTAAATCGATTTCCATTTCGAAACCGTGCTGAGTTGCCTCAGAAAGTGAGTTGAATTGTTCATAAGAAACGCCATGCAGTATAAGCAATTCTTGAAAATGGTGGGAAAGATTTATTTTTTGTGCAACTTTTTTATAGGGATGGTTTTCGGTTTTGCAGTACTCAGAGTTCTTTTTCATACTGGGTAAAACATTCAAGCCTTGTCCTGTAAGCCAATAAGGGTTGACATTTAGCTGTTCACCAATCTTGTCGAGAATTTCTGGATTGATATATCCATCATGACGAGCACGACTGATTGTTCTTCTTGTTACGCCAATATAATAGTCTTTTTTGTCATCCGTAAGTTTGTTGATGCTTAGTTTTCTTTTTTTCAACGCCTCGTCTAAAATATTACAGTCAATAGGTACCTTTTCTATTTTTTTGCGACCCATAATTATCTCCTTTTAGTTGGGACATATATTGATTATTTGTCAACTATTAAATTTTAAAAATACTGCTATAATACATAGTATAAAGTGTTGTTTTAGAAAAATAAAGATGAGACATAAATATAAGGAGATTTTTTATGGATTGCGAAAAGAAGCTACACGAGAGGGAAGAGATGACAATAGCAGATACTTGGGCGATAGGTTTTTCGAAGGATGAAACAGTGGGGTTGCTTAAAATGATCATTCCTGCAGCAACTGTCTTGTTGATTGCTGCTGGTGCGTATAAGAATAACTATACGGCATCAGGGAAGTTTTTTGGATTAGAGTTCAATCTATGTCCACATAAATGACTCACAGGAACTATAGAAAATCTAACCTATTTATATATCAAAAATATAAAACAATGGTCATAGTTATTTTATGCAATACCAAAAAGCTGGTTAATCAATATAACTCATCTGTTATATTTGATGTGCCAGCTCGCCCTTTATGTATCGTGTGAAGGGTTTCAACTCCAGCAATAATCTAACAGGCGGAGCTGAAATTCTTAAAACCAAGCATAGAATTGGTGACTCGTTTGATGTGCCTGTGATCCTGTTCGATTATATTGTTTAGAGGTATTTGACCATGCGATGCTTTACTTTACAAGATAAATTACCACAATATTGTTCTTCTATAATAGCAACTTCTGTGGCGGTATATTTATAGATTTGATTTCATAAAGCATTTACTCATTACCAATAATAGGATATGATTTTAACATAGGTGTTGTAGAAGAGTCAAAAGTTTTTGCAACAGAACAAGATACAATAGTGGAAACAATTCAAGGCACATTGAGACGTGATTAGAACGTAGGAGATTAATCATTTTAAAATATGTTTATTAAGTTTCAATTTGGTGCCGAGTTTATCTTGTAAATACAAATTTTTTTAGGGAGGATGGATATGTCATTTTTTCAGCAGTATAAAAGACTTGACAATCTTTGCAAAGATTTGTTTCACAGCGACAAAGGAATTTCTACATATATAGAAAACATGGAAAAGTGTGGCTATAATGCATGGAGAATTGTCGGGTTTGATACGGATTTGCAGATGCTAAAGAGATACCGCCATATTAGAAACTTAATTGCACATGAAGATGATGCGAATGAATCAGATTATTGTGATAAATCGGATGAAGAATGGATTATTTATTTTCATGAGCGAATTATTCGTTGCGATGATCCACTAGCGTTGTATCGAAAAACCATTTATGCCCCAGCCGAAATCTCAAAAGCGGAAAAAGAGACCAATAAGCCTTCAACCCCAATTCCAATATATAAAGATAACCCTAATTCGTCGATAATTCCTCATGCCGTTGCTTTCGGATTTCTGATTGCAATTGTTGTGCTTTTTTGTATGTTTACCAAATGATGTAAGTGGAGGAACGCTCCCTTAAATTAATCACTTGGAGGATTTGAAAATGGAACAAGATAGAATTGTTGAGCTAATTAAAAATGCTGGAACTGATGCTTTCTTTGTCGGTGGTGCGAATGATGACCAAGTTGTTGAAATAGAAAAACAACTTAATATTCAACTGCCTAATAGCTATAAGTGGTTTTTGAAAAATTATGGTCATGGCAGTCTTAGTGGAGTTTTTATAATAGGCGTTGGTAAAGATAAATCACTGGTTTGTGTGAAAGAGACTGAAAGAAGAAGGGATTTAGGCTTGCCTAATAAATTTTTGGTAATCGAAAACTGTGATGAGTGGCAGTTCTGTCTTGATACTGGAAATATGAAAGATGGCGAATGCCCTATAGTGGAATGGGAAAAAGGAGTAACAGGAAAAAGGATATTTCAAAATTTCTACAAGTATATTATACAAAGATTTAGTGAATCGTTAGAAAATATGGGGAGATTCGATTTTTTAAAAGAATATATATTTGAGGACCCAAAGGACAAGGATATATGGAATAACAAAAATGTATTTTTTCGATTAAACCATAATGATATTCATGACTATGAAAGTAAGCTGGGGAGAAAATTTCCTCGTGAGCTTAAAGACTTCTTTGTAGAGGTTGGATATGGTTTTCTAAGATGTGATGTTAATGATTACATAAATAGAATTGACCTCAAGTAATTGACTTTAATAAACATAGCAAAATTAGTTTCAGCCATGTTTCTAAAATCCAGTTTCTATGCGGCTTTGGAGAGGGGGTCGTTTCCGACCCCCTAAAGCGACCCCCTTTTTAAATCAGAATAATTTCGCGTATTTCTATCATTTCCCTGCCTCAACACAGGAGGAAAGCAGGAACATCAGTGAAAATACACGCTGGGGATTAACAAGACGGTTTGAAAACGGAATCATATCCGTCAATCATACAAAATTTTTAGGGTATACCAAAGACAAAGATGGAAACCTTGTGATAGTGCCGGAAGAAGCTGTTATAGTGAAACGGATTTTTAGAGAATATCTGGAGGGCAAAAGCATAATTCAGATAGCCAAGGGACTAGAAGCAGACAGAATCAAAACAGTAACAGGGCTGGAGCACTGGCATCCTGGAACAATCGATGGAATGCTCTCCAATGAAAAATTCTGCGGAGATGCCTGTATGCAAAAAACCTACACTATAGATTTTCTGACAAAGAAGAAAGTAAAAAATGAAGGATATGCTCCGCAATACTATATTGAAGATAACCATGAGGCAATTATACCGAAGGAGTTATTCCATCAAGTACAGGTGGAGAAAGCAAGGCGGGCAAGCCTTAATAAAGCTGCAGTAACTAGAAAATCAAATAAAGCGAAAAAAGAAAAGAGCAAATACAGCTCCAAATATGTACTAACCGAACTTCTGGTGTGTGCAGAATGCGGTCATGCTTACCGCAGGCAGACCTGGTCAAAATATGGACAAAAAACAGCGGTATGGCGATGCGAGGATAGGCTGAAAAGCGGAACAAGCTCCAAATGCAAAAACTCCCCAACCTTGAAGGAAGAGCAACTCCACGATGCAATAATGAAAGCCATCAACAAAGTAGTAGAAAACAACGGAGACTTTATCAAAACATTTCGTGAGAATGTTATCCGGGTAATAGGAAACTACAGCACCGGGGGAATTACAACCGAATATGATGCCCAAATCGAGGAACTGCAAAAGCAGATGCTGAAGCTCATCGAAGACAATGCAAAACAAGGAGCTGTAAGCGATGATTTTGACAATGCCTACAAACACATATCAGATCAGATAAACGAACTAAAAAAGGCAAAAATACAGCATGTACAAGCACAGAAAAAGGCAGAGAACTACCAACAAAGAGTAGAGGCACTGGACAAAGCCATAACCACGGTAAACCCACAAGTGCGAGACTTCGACCAAGAGCTTGTGAAAAGGCTGATTAACTCAATCAGAGTCTCCAAAGGAATGAAAATAGAAATACAGTTTCACTCTGGGATTGTTATGACGGAGGAAGTGGAGTGCTATGAGGATTAAAACGGAAGGCGCAATACGTAATTTTAGTAGGAATAACCATTACCGTAACTGCCAGTACAGCAGCTGCGGTTTTTCTATGTTTAGCAACAACACTTTGTGATAGCAGCAACTGTTTTAATATCATTATAAATAGGAAGTGGAGAAAGAAGATGACAACAGAAGAATTATATGAATTACAGGAAGATGGAAATCTAGGATATGCCTGTGTATATAAAAAAGGCGATAATGGAATGCATACTGATTATATGTTTCCAATGACTGCAGAGAACATTGCAAACTTTATTGGAAATAATGCTTATACTGCAGATAAGATTATCATGACAGATATGTGTGACAGGCTGATTTGTGAATCTATATATGGTGGGTTTATAATGACCTGTCCGAATCAGAAACTGTGCAGAGACATTATTCCTCACTTAGCACCCATACAGCAGGGAGAGAAAGAACCAAAGGACTTCCCCATTGCAACCAAAGAGGAAATGGAGGCATTATGGCATTCAGAAGAAGAGGCAGTAATGCAGGCTGAATTTAGGATGTTGTAATTTGTAAACTTACTCTTATTTAAGCCTCTTATTTAAGGGTATTGTTAATTCTATTCAATTGAGGTACAACTTATGGCTTTAATGATGAATAATGAAAATTATGAGTGTTCAAGAAAAACAAAAGTTTTACTTTTTGTAAAATGGAATAGAATATTTCGCTGCGATAGATTGCAACTTGGAACCTTTTCTAAATTCTATTAAAATGGATAGTATATGGTGTTCCGCTTGAAAAGACACCAACAGAATAGCAGGGATGCAAGAAATAGTAGAACCACGCGGAGCTATTACCGAATTACGCTATGAGTGTGAAATTAATTAAAGTATATAAGTAAATGAAAAAGAGATAACTTGAAGTAGCATTATTTCACTTTGAGTTGCCCTTTTTCTAAGCAAAAACATTTATAAATATTAGTAAAAATAGCTCAAAAAGTAAGTGAACGGGTACTATTACCTATAGATGGATATAGTTTTAACGTATTATAAGAAGTGAAAAATTATCTGCAGCAGAACAAAAGCAAACTCTACGTCTTAAACTTATAGGGGAAGGAGAAATTGGTGAATATAATCAAAATAAAACTAGATTAGTGAAAATATGTAAATAAATGAAAAAACATTTGGGTTGACTAAAAAATTTACTATTGTTATCATAAATGTAATTTGCATGCAAACAATATCAAAATAAGTAAAATATAATTCTATTATAGTAAACTTTCTGAACTGGAATTACTATATAGTAAGAACCAAGGGTGCATTCTAGATAGTACCATAAATTATATATTACATAAAACTATGGAGGTTTATATGAAAAAAATTAGTATGCTAGTTATGATTGCAATTTTAGCATCTACGTTATTAGCAACTTCTTCAATACCAGCATTGGCTGAAGATGTTGAGTTTAGCACGGTTCAGGATAATAGCGATATCAGCCAAACAATTACAGAAAAAGGTATAGCTCTTTCTGTCGAAGACTTTAACAAGGCAATGACTGGTCCAGAATCTGAAAGACAGCCAAAGGAAAGTTGTAGCAGTTATAAGACTGTAGATTTACAAATCAAGAATCTAAATTTAAATGGTAGTACGATTTCTTTTGATGCAAATGCAAAATATTCAGGTGAAAAGAGTGATATTTCAGCATCTGGTAGTCTTTATGCAGGTTTTAAAGCCCAAAATGGTATGAACAGTATTGTTGGAAATCTTGAAGATTTAACTGGAAACTTTAAAATATTACTTTTTGAAATATTTAATGATAGTTCAAAAGATAATCTATTAGTAAAAAATGAAATAAATGAAAAGCCTCATTTGAAAATGTATCTATTAGATTCTAATAAAGATATTCTTTTTTTTGAAATAGAGCTTCCTAAGGTATTAGAACAACTAAATGCTAATGCATTTTCTGAAGGGGATTCTAAAAATGATTTATATTGGTTTACAGAGCTTGCTAAGCCTACAGAAATAAAAAATATTTCTACAGACAAAGAGATAATGCAAAAGCTTGGAATACCAACAACTAAAAAAAGAGCACTAGGTGGTTATTCAACTTGGGCAAATCCAACTACATACTATAAAGCTTTCTATGTAGGAAATGATTATACGCAGTGTTATTCACTACCATATCTTGAGTATAAGCATGTTAATGTAGCTTCACAAGATTCAACATGGACAGCTGCTTTTAAGGTTGCAGAGCATACACAGGTTGGTAATTATACTTATTATGGAAATAATGTTTTTTCTTATAGAAATCTTCAAATTAACTTTGGATGTGGAGACAAGTCAACCTTTGTTCGCACTTTCCAAGAAGGAAGAATGTATGATTATACTTCGTATATAAAAGGAATTAAAAGCTTATATGATACAATAACTGCATCGTTAGGTAAAAAAGTAGTATCAACTTTACCGTATGGTTCGACTTTGAATACGATACTTGGCTATTTTAATACGTTAACATCTCAATCAGGAGAAGTTACACTCGGAGGTGGGGCAGTATCTCTATCCGATAGAAAAACTGTTGCCGTTGGTCAGAAATTAGCTAAATATGAGTTTGAAGAGTGTACAGATCATGGTGGACAAATCCTCAACGGAGATTATTATATTTATCAAGCTCTCCTTCAGTACGAAAGTACTTCTGGTACATCGGTGAGTACAGTAGGTGCTCTTCAGTTAAAATTTGACGTGTACGACAAGTCTGTACCTTCGACAACATCAGTTTCACAGAATTTCCAACTCAATTATACAGCAATTCCTTAGTTCTGATAGCACAGAGTAGAATATAGTTTTCTGCTCTGTGCTATTATTTATAATAATAGAAATATATCAAAATATAGTAATTTTAAAATCACATAATATATTAGGTCTAAATCTGCTTGATAGTAATTGTTAATGAATTGTAACTTGAATAACATTAGCTATTATAGTAAAATATATACAATAAATTGCATTCAAAATGTTTGAGGATATGGGGGATATTAACAATGGTAAAACTCAGCAGCAAAAAATCGACTATTATTTGTGTAGTAATGGCTATATTTCTTTTAATATCAATAATAAATAGTGTTTATTTAAATATGCAGAACCAAAAATTAAAAAAAGAAGATGTACGACAAATGTACGCTGAATGGTATGAAGTACGTCGCCTGTCTGAGGTTGTAGATAAATACATTAATAGCGGTGGTAATGATGGAAAGAAATATGCATTATTTGTAAATCATATATGTTATCATTTTGGTTCAGCAGTAAGTGTAAGTGAATTAAAGGTTAATATGCATAATTTGCTGACTTTATCATATGATCCTCTGTTTTCTAATTTAGCAAATGTAGAAGAAACTTTAAATAGAGAAAAAGCGACAGAGTTATTGAAAAGTATGAATAGCGACTTATTAACTATAAGCAAAAATATTATGGAAATAAATGAAGAGGAAAAAGAAGAGCTTCTAGACCGATCATCATCAAAGTATAATGACGTGAATGCTAGAGTAAAGGATTTATCTAATAAATATAATAAGTTAGTTGATGATTACTTCAGAACTTATACAAAATAAAATAAGTTTATTATATTAATCATTAGTTGGTTTAAGTATTAAGTAAAATAAAACAAATTTTATAAGAGATTTATAAATATCGTTGTATACTTGTGCAACTATGAAAAAGTAATAAGAAGAGATAGTATGTGCGCTGTGCTGTATTGTTTACATAATTACTAAGTTAATTAATGCTTGAATTGCTAATGAATAAAAATTGTTTCGGAGGTAAAAATGAAAATAAAGTCACGGCTTGCACTTTTACTATGCGGTATGATGCAAATAATTTTATTTTTTTCTTTAACAGTAAATATATTTGCAGAAGAATCAATTTGCCCTATAAAAGGTGAGGCTCTTTTAATAGGCTTAACGAGTATTGACCCAATGGAATATGGAACTGATGGCACAGATGGATGCTGGGGGTGCGAAAATGATGTGGATTTGATGAATAATATTCTTTCATCAAATGGCTTTAATGTCTCACAACTCTTAACTCAAAGCGCAACTCATGATAATATTTTGAGTCGTATCAATCAAATTAAAGGCACTCTTTATGCGGGAGATACGTTTGTAATCTATTTTTCAGGACATGGTGAACAAGTAGCTGACAGCAATGGTGATGAAACAGATGGTCTAGATGAAACGCTAGTTGCATATGATAAGGAAATTATAGATGATGAATTAGATACGATATGGAGAACTTTCCCTATTGGGGTGAAAATAGTTATGATTAGTGACAGTTGTCATTCGGGTACGGCATATAAATCTACAATGAATCAACGTGCATTAGTTGATACAAGTACGATGGATGCTTCCTTGATACATATCAGTGGTTGCCGAGATAATCAGTTTTCAAATGGTGATTGGGATAATGGAATATTTACAAAAGCACTTGGAGACGTATGGGATAACGGCAGTTTTAATGGAAACTATCAAACTTTATGTGAACAAATAAATTCAAGAATAAATGATTCTGAACAAATATCAGAGTATCATGAATATGGTAATGTTCTTGATAATTATAGATGTGAAAAACCATTTACTATTAATAAGACTCCAGTTCAAGTCTCATCATTCAATGATTTAAAAGAAGGCGATCAAATTCTTTTTAAATGTCTAGGCGATATTTCTGGAAATAGATGGCTTGATGGGCGTACTGCTGATTCTACAGTAGGTCTATCTTCGCAAACAGGAGGAAAATACACTGGCTCACATTGGAGCATTTATAAATTCCAATAAATAATAAAAATTTTATTCAACAATTTATAAAAGAACTGAACACTTTTTCTATCAATATGCATAAGCCAAATATAAAGCAACCAATTATAAACTTATCCTCTACTTGAAGCTAATATTCAACTGGAGGATTTTTATATAACTAACTTTTAATCTGCCTATTCTATAAATCCATAAAAGAATTAAAACTAATAACTTTTGGTTCTGGTGCAAAATGAATTCTGTGATCTTATAACAGTAAAATTTTGAGAAAGAGGAAACTAAATTGTCACAGAATCTATACAAGTGGAAGCACTTTTTCTGGTGATGAGGATATTGATTCTGATGTATTTGCACCAGAACCTAAGACATTAAGTATAAATATTAATAAATTAAAAGAGAGCATTAAGTATGAAAAATTTTTATTTCATTATTCTTTTAATCTCCATTTACATTATGACTATAGTTAGTGGGTGCTATAGTGATTCACGTCAGGACAGGGAAGCTAAAAATAGTGGTCAAGTTAGTGAAAAGGTTAATGAAGATATGAGAAGAAATATGATGATGACTTAAAGATTATTGAAAAGTGTGGAGCAACTTATTATTCAGAATATGCATTTGGGGTAAATGGAAACAGAGCTAAAGGTAAAATTGGAGGATACTATGGTGCGTTTGAAATTTGGAATTTAAATGTAAAAGAGGATGGGAAAATTACCATAAACAACAATTGCAAATTCAATGGAGGAAAATTTAAGGTGGTTCTAGTTACTCTTGATAAAAAGTTAGAAAAATTATTTGAGTATTCTGAAAGTGGTGAAGCTCAGAAAGAGGTTATTACAATATATGTAAACAGAGGTGAAAACAAAATAATAAAGGTTGGTTATGATGCAGATGTAGACATTGATATTTCGCTTGATGCTGATAGACTGTAGGACAATGCTTTTGTAACCGTCAAATAGTTTTGCATTTTGAAATTTTACTAAGGTATTAATTTGTAATATAGCATCTAAAGGATAGATACTTGCCATGTAATAATTAAACCCATATAATTAGATAATGTTTAGTGATAATTTTATTTTTATGGGTGAAGGACTAATATGAAACTTAATTTAGATACTATTATTGGGATATTAGAAAAAGAAAAAATTCTATATTTGGCAACAACAAATAATCAATTTCCGGATAATTCTGCTGTATGTTTTGCATATGATCAAAATTTGCATCTTTATTTTGGAAGTTATTCGGATACTTTAAAGTGCATTAACATTAAAAAAAATCCTTATGTAGCAATATGTGTTGGAACTTTACAAATTCAGGGGCTTGTTAGAATGATTCAATATGGCAGTGAAGAATATAAAAATAAAAGAGAATTTTATGATAAGCGTTTTCCTAAGTATAAATCAGTATTTGAAAAGATTTGTAATGAATTATATGAAATAAGCCCTCTTGTAATTTGGAACTATAACACATCTTTAGGGGAGATGAATAGGGATGAACTAGTATTTGATGAAGAATATTATCAAGCAATATCACCATATAAATTTCATAAATATAATGAGAGATCATAAGCTAAGCTAAAATATCACTAGTTTCTAATGAAATTGTACCGAATAAAGCCTTCAATACAAACTTGGTTTTTGAAGGTTTTATTGCTTACAATTTAATTAGGATTGTACAGCATAATGCTAGTGCCAAATTACCATATAAACGATAGTGGTAGGCAGTAAGGGGTGAATCTTCACGACATCATTTTTGTATACTCAAGGCGACGTTAAGGTGGTAACACAGCATATGAAGGAGTGAAACGACTGAAGAAGATGGTGTACCACCCATGCAAGGCTTGCCCAAGATGAGGAGTAAAGCGAGTTAGATTAGTCGCAAGCTACTGCTTGAAACTATAATTCTGATGACGAAATGTGGTTCGGAGGGCAATGAATCTTTTATATTAGAGTAACTCAGGCTCCTTATGGAGGTCACACAGTGAAACATTTTTTAAAGCTAGTTTTATGTAATGGAGGTTGATTTATGAGTGACAAGGGTAAAGAATTTGAAGAACTTGTCCATTATGTATACGCAAGTCTACTAAAGATGGAAGAGAGAAATGCAATTATAAGTAAAAATGTAATAATTAGAGGAAATGATAATACAAATAATGAATTTGATGTTTATTATGAATTTAAAAAAGTAGGCATACCACATAGAGTGGCTATTGAATGCAAAAACCATAGCCGTCCTATAGAGAGGATGTATATTCACAATTTCGCAGGAAAGCTTGAGTCTGTAGCTCCCATGCAGGGAGTAATGATTTCAGTATCGGGTTATCAGGAAGGAGCTTATGAGATTGCTAAAAAGAAGGGTATAATCCTTTTAGAAGAAAAGGATTTGCCACGCTTTAATGAAATTTTAGCTGAGCAATTTAAATTTGTATTTCTGCCTGATGAGAATGCTTCTGGAGAACCTTTCTGGACACTTATGGAAATAGAAAATGGTGAGAACAATGGAAACTATGTGTGTATGCCTTCAAACGCTGAATATGATTTTATCATCCCATTATTTATTAGTAAAAAAGTTGCAGAAACTTTTAAACAGAAATACTATGGCAACAGAGAATGTGCTGTTAGAGGCATAAGGAGAGAACAGCTTTTCGGGCTTGTTGAATTTACAAAAATCCACAATATCATATTTTGGCTTGTATTATCACAACCTGAAGAAGATGGATTCGATTATTTTATCTTGACTACTGAAAAACTAAGGAAGAATTACCTATAGTGAAACAAAGGACAAGTGTAGGTTAAATATATATTTCGACGGAAAATATCTTGAATAAACTAGGGTATTTAGATAATCAGCTTTTCCTAATGAATGAAGACAATAGAGATTCATGTGATTGAAATTACTAAATGGTTAAAAATGAGTAAGTAGTGAATGCATATACTTGTTTTGAGATTTTATATTAGCCTAAATCAGGCTCCTTATGGAAGTCATACAGTGACGGCTAAGGGTGTTATAAGATATTCTACGGTAAACAGGTACAATACTACATTAAACTATGACTTTGCATGGATAGATGATCATTGGGCTGTAACTTCTGGCCACATATTTGAGTATTACATATGGTAATGATACTTGGTATACAACTGCTATAAAAGTTAATAAATAAAAATTATAACACTTTGAATTAACTAGAGAATACAATTGAGATATTCTAGTGAGTTCAACTATGAATTCTTGATTTTTGTAACTACTCAAATTATTTAATAGAAATTACATTAGAGATTGTAATATAGTAATATATTTATTTTAGATAGATATCGGAGGGGACTATGAAATCAAAAATTAAAATTCTACCAATGATATTGGCTATAGTTTGTATTTGCAGTTCATGTGGTAATGGCAAAAATAACATACAAATTACAAATGGTAGTGCTTTTTTAATTGAACAAAATACATTTAAATTGTATCTTACAATTGCAAATAAAGCAGAACAAACCTCAGAGCTGTTTAAAGTTAAAATAAAAATAAATAATCCAATATTATCGACTGCACTTGGATTTTATGAAAAGGACTTAACAGAATCTGATAGATCTAAATCTCCATTTGTGGTTGAATCATATAAAGAAATTACTATAGATCAATCTTTTCCTTTAAATCAGGACATTGATGATTCTTTAATAGGTGATAATGTTGATAATAGTGATAATATTCCTTCAGTTCAAGTAGAGATTATTGCTGATGATTTTACTAATACTTTTCCGTTAGATAAGTTTTAACCTAAATAAAGTATGTGTTGAAATTAATAAGTAGAAATTAGCATTGGCTAACACGAGTTATTTGTTTTAGAAATAAGACAACCCCGTCTATAGGGGTAAAACATAATAATATGGTTTGGGTTGCTTTTGCATATACAAAGACAACAGGGATCCATAATATTGTTGGTGATGACGTAAATAAATTCGAATAAACAAACTCTTGTTGTTCTTGATGTGGCTGTTAATGTTAATAGAGAGTACACAGATGAAGACCTTTAATGTTTTTTTAAGAATACAAATATACTTAATAGTGTTAAAACGGGTACTAGGAAAGTAACCATAGTTATGAAGTATTAGTTAAAGCAACTTTCTAAAGTATGTTAACAATATTTTAAGCAAACATAAGTATCACATTTTAATGTATAAAGGATAACAATTATAGACTTATTCAATATAATATAATACTTTATAATTTTGCTTTTAAATATGAGAGAAACGTTTGGAATTTCCATCATTCAAAAGGGATATTAGACGTACAAGTATTTAATATGAATTTTATTACATAGAACAAAATAAGTGAAGAGGTATGTAAATGATATACAACTGGCAAAGGAAGTGGAAATTAATTGGAAATGAAGATAAATTAGAAGAATCATTTCATAATATAAACAAATATAGATGTTTAATACTACTCGGTGAACCAGGTAGTGGTAAATCTACGGAATTGGAAAAAATGTATAATGATTCTAATTTATCAATTTTTGTTGATTTAAGAGGTGTAAATTCTTCAGCAGATCTTAAGGTTAAAATTCTAGTTGATAACAAAGATTTAGACAGCCTAAGTGAATTTTATATCTATTTAGATGCTTTTGATGAAGCAGTTTTAAATTATAAAGATATTGGAGATTCGTTACTAAAATTACTAAAAAACTTTGGCGTGAACCTAAAAAAAGTCTTTCTTAGAATAACATGCCGTACAGGGATATGGCTAGATTATCTTGAAGATGAGTTTTCAAAATTGTGGTGTAAAGATGAAGTGAAAAAATATATGCTTTGCGCACTTTCAGATGATGATATTAAGAACTCACTTGATGCAGAAAAAATTGAGTACGAAAAGTTTTATGAAGAAGCGATTAACAAAAATGTATATTCTCTTATGAAAATACCGGTAACAATGAAGTTCTTAATTGATGAATATAAAGTCGATCAAAGTTTCTCTAATTCAAAGAAAAATTTGTATGAAAACGGATGTATAAAACTTATCGAGGAGCCAAATAAAAGTAAACGTCAAAAACTTGAGCTTGTTGATGAATATGATTTTAATGATAGATTTTATACTGCAAAAGTAATTGCAGCATTAACTATTTTATGTGGTACAAAATATATTAGTCATAATATGGTCAAAGGCTATGAAAATTTAATTTCTAGTGAAATAAGTGATTTATTTTCAATTTATAAGAAAAACATTAATTCTGTCTTGAAGACGGCGATATTTAAATCTGGAAATTATGGCTATGAATGGACTCATCTTTCTTATGCAGAGTTCTTGGCTGCTAACTTCATTAATGAATCATTTGATTTTGAAAAGATAATTGCACTTATTAAACACAATTATTCCGAAGAGAAAAAAACGATACCTCAATTACATGCATTAGTCGGTTGGTTAATCTCGATTAACGATAAGGTGTTTGACTGGGTTTTTAATAATGATTTTGACATTATACTTTTGGGCGAATTATCTTCAATTGATAATAAAAAGAAAGCTAATATAGTAGAAAGATTTATTACTTCTGATAATAATTGTGGTACTAGATATTTCAAGTATTCTATTATTGAACAATTACAATGTGAGGAGACAGAAAAAGTAATAAAGAGATTCCTTTTGGGCGGTTATTACACATCTACATATAAAAATTACAAGGTAATCCAGTTCTCTCAAACACTTAAAATTAAGTATTCATTTGATGAGTTGCTTATGGGGATGGCTCATGGAGATAATAATATTTCAAGCTATTTTTGTAATAAGTATTTAGAATATGGCAACGATGAACTACTAACTAGATTAGCAAATATTTTGAATGATAGGATTCAAAAGGAAAGAAAACTGAACCTTATGCCAAGCCTTAGATTTAAGATATATGAAATGTTATATCCAAAATATATTTCATTACAAGAAAAGTTAGACTTAATGTGTAAACTGCTTGACGAAGATAATTTTTATTTTGAATCAACGTTTAAAGAATCGGCATCAAAGTATAGCAAAGACGAGATTCATGAAGCAATAGAATACTGCGAGAAAGTTGAGTTAAGTCCAAAATCAAAAAGAACCGAAGCTGTCGTGTGTCATATTATATTTACAGCCTTGTTATTCAATAATGATATTCAAGAGCAAATAAAAGTATTAATAATTAAGTATTTAGAATGTTATAAGAGCTTCATTTGTTTACCAGAAGATAGTCAAGTACGCAGAAGACTATTGAAATTTATAATTGAATTAAAATATGATTTTAAGAAGGTTGAATTAAATGATTTATATAGTAATATCCTAAAAGAAGATGATATTGATTGGATACGCGACCAATCTGAAAAAGGAGAATCATATTATGACGAAATAAGTACAATATATCAAAAAAAGTATAGTAAGGAAGAAAATGTCATTAAATTAATTGAAAATCCTGTAAAGTTAAAAGAAATTATTAAGGAATCTCAAAATGATAAGAACTACAACGTATGGATGAATTTTATTAAACTTGTTTTTATTGATGAAGTCGATATTTTTGAAAAATTACTTTCATGCTGGGAAGATGATTATATTACAGAAAGAATAGAAAAACTATTAGGAAATGAAGACATAATGTCGGATATTATTACCCTATCTGTTGATTATTTAGAAAACTATAATGTGTTGTCAAGCTATAAAAGACACAATATATCGTTGGAATATGATGTATCACTGATTTGCTACTATATTTTGAGTGTTTCCAAGTCAGATTCTAAAATAGTTGATCTGATTAAGGTTTATCGGAAATGGATGTGTGCAATTCTATTTGAGAATAAATTTACAAATATACATAAAGAACTATTTTGTAAATTTATCACGATTGATAAAAAGTACGTACTAAACTGGTTATTTAAGCAAGAAATATTAGATAGTGAAGATTTTGATGTAAAATATTCACTTATACTTATTATCAGAAATTGCTTAGATGAGTTTATTGAGAATGAAATATTAAAAAATTTCAACAAATATAAGAGCAATGAGTTTTTGTGCTATGTTCTTCTTGTGAACTTACTAATAAATAATAGCAAGAAGGCAAAGGCGTTTGTTGAAGAGTATATATTAAAGTTCGATAACAGCTTGAATTCATATGATACCGAGTATAAGTCGGTTGTTGCAGCTTATATTTTTGGCCAAATGAATTTTGATTGGAAATTGGTTTGGAAAAAAATACCTAATAATGAAATCAAGTATGATATCCTGTTGTATATCGCTCAGAAAGCTTCTAGCCATGGGTTTTATGATAGTAATAATATTAATAATTTTACAAATAATAATTTGATTTCAGAAAATCAATATGCAAAGTTCTATATTTGGATCGATGTAAACGCAAATAAAACAAGTAAGAGAGATCCATTAAATTCGTATATTAACCGAATAAAAGAATCAATCTTGTATAATTTGAAGAAAAGAAATTCTAAAGAGTCAAGAGAAGCAATTAAATATATATGGAAAAGTTGTTACAATGAATATATAGTTCAAGATTTGTGGAAAGAAATTGAGTACGAATACTTAAAGGAACGATGGATTCCATTAAAAATTAACGAGATTAGTGCAATGTATCACAACAAGCAAAAGACACTAATTAGGAATGGAGCTGACTTGTTAAATGAAATTACAAATTCATTAGAACGATTCAACAAGCGTATGAATGGGAGTAAATCAATAAAGCATCTGTTATGGAATGAGTCTAATTCTACTTTTACACATAAAAATGAACATGCTTTATCAAATTTGATTGCGTTTCATCTTGAGTATGACTTGAAAGAGACAGGTGTATTTGTTGACAGAGAAGTAGAAATAAGACCCAAACAGGGAACGGATGGAAGTGAAAAACCTGACATCGTTGTACAGATGAAATCAGGTTTAAATATTCACAAAAATGTAATCATATATATTGAAGTGAAAGGTTCGTGGCATGCAGAAGTTTCTACTTCAATGGAATCACAACTAATTAACAAGTACATGAAAAATAAATCTAAATATGGTATTTATGTAGTTGGGTGGTATGGAGAGAAAGCATCATCGATTAAAAACAATGAGTATTCTGAAATAGTGGATGAATTTAAGTCACAGGCAAAAGAATTAACTGACAAGTATAAAGTTATGGTTAATACTTCGGTAATAGATGTCTCCATTAATACTTAATTCGTTGGCAAATAATTATCCTTGCACTAAGAGTAATGGGATTGATGTTGACTAGATTTGATAAATAGATTATAAAGAGGGAGACCTGCTATGAAAAATTTAAAAATGTAAAAATTATTCGTTTGCGTAGAGTGCAATGTTGGTTTTTGATGGCTCAGACCCGTACTGATTTTCGGTCGGGTCTTGGATGAATTCTAGTTATGAAATGAGTTTATAGAAATCAAAGAAAATTAAATCCGGATTAATTATGGAAAAAGACTTTATCAAGACAATTGAATAATTGTTCAGAATAAAGCTCTCAAACCACAACATGTTTGAAAGTTTTATTGCGCACAATTTTTACTTACTGGTAAAGTTGTAGCAGCACTTCAAAGTGCCTGACAGAAATGATATACTTCTAATCATAAAGAGCGGAGGTTAAGATTCGAAAAAGCGGATCATTATAACCTGTTTTTAGAGAAAAATACCCCTCCGCCAAGGAACAAATAGGTCTTCACGACATCATTTTTGTCTACTCAAGGCACGTTGAGAGTGTCGTATTGATTACAAAGCTGTAAGTGTTTATTTAAGCGGATTTCAGGAATTATAACCAAGTTGTCTACTCGACCTAAAGGACTAGAGTACGTACACGGAAACATGTCGAAGGGGTATTTTTGGGGTGAAATTTGAGCTCAAAAATTAGCAGGGTTGAGTTGACAGATTATATAACGGATTTTTTTTCATAGGGGTTGAGAAGACAGGATGGATGTAAAGGAAAGAACAAATTGGTCCATTTTGTTTGAAATCATTTCCATTTTTTTATATAATAGATTTGAATAAATGGACAATAGACAAGATTCTACTAGAGTATTAATAGGAAATATGTGGTTAGTGAGGTTAAGATATGAAATTCAAAGGAAAGATAATTTCTTATTTAAAAAATAATTGGTGGTACTTGATCCTTCTATCACTAAGTACTATATATATAACATATTACAGAGATGATATTTATCAACTAGAAAAACTTAATGCGAAAAATCTAATTTTCATTGTTTGGCTTGTTCTATTATTATTCCCTTTGTTTTCTGAAATGGAGTTGTTTGGATTAAGGCTAAAAAGAGAAATAGATAAAGCAAAAGCCGAAGTTAAAGAAAATCTAAATGATCTTCGTATGCAAATTATGGAATTAAGAATTTCTTATTCAAATGCTAATACAATAAATTTTGGAAGTGATTTTCTTCCTAATGAGCATAAACTCAAAAAATTGATTGAAGAGTTTATAACCAAATCAAATTCCAAATCTGATAATTATGGTGAAACTAGCACTATATCTGATATTGAAGAATCAAAAGGTGTGCCGAGTGACATTGATTTTGAAGTTACTGAGGAATCTATCTACTTATTCAAAGTTAGATTAATGCTTGAAAAAATATTGGCTGATTTATGTGAAAAAACAAATTATAACAGTAATAAATCAATACATGAAATGGTGAGACATCTCTATCGTTGTGAATTAATAAATTGTAAAATAGTAGATTTAATAAATCAAATTATAAAAATCGCAAACAGAGGTGTCCATGGTGAAATAGTGAGTAGCGAGTATATTGACTTTATAAAGAAAGTATTACCAGAACTTCAAAAGCAGCTTAATGAAGCCAATACACAACTACATTACTGTAATTGCCCAAGGTGTAAGTATTCCGGTTATTCTCGTTTCGAGAATGTTTGTCCTAAATGCGGTTTTACAAGTGATGAATTTTAATTTGAATATAAATAAAGCTTTTGGCGCGGAATAAGGAGGAAAATTGATAATGGCAAACAGAACTGGGACATATATCGCTTTTGATGGATTAGGTGAAACCGACCCTACCAAGTCTGACTTCAGATACTATGCTACTATTCAGGCCTGGTGTGCAAACAGTAACATTGAATTTAACATCACGAATAGCCACGAAAAAACATATGCTGTCCGTGACTCAAGTTTAAAAGCCACACTATATGCTCGAATTCAGGAAAGACTAAGGGCATCAAAAAATATGCTTGTTATTCTCACAGAGGATACGCGTTATACTGGAAGCGTGCTTTCTTACGAAATCGAGCAAGCAATTGATAACTACAAAATTCCACTGATAATAGCATATCCTGGATATTCAGCAATACTTAATGTTGACGCTTTAAATGATCTATGGCCAAAGGCTCTCGCCGATCGAATAAATAAATCTGGGACGGAAGCGATACATATTGCTTTCAAAAAGGATTGTATTTTGGACGCAATTACGCAGTTTCATGTCAATGGAAAACATTTAAGCAACGGTAAAAATTATTACAGCAAAGATGCTTATATACAATGGGGTTTAATAAAGTGAGGAGTAAAAATGATATATAGTGATAAAAAACATATTTTTGAAACAAAACTGTTTCTCAATACATCAGAATTTAACTTTAAAGTCGATACTATGTATAGAGAGATTAAAAAGATGAGGCTGTTGAAAAAGGGGTGTTAATGTTATGAGAGGAATAAGGCAAATAATATCAATGCTTCCCAAAATCCTGACAGACAGCCTCAAACTCGCATTTACGATACTTGGTGGAATAGGAATTGTTGTAGGTTTCACATCGTTCTCGCTCGACTGTATAGGCAAACTGCCTGCCCAGATTGGAGCAGTTACACTTGTGTATGTTGTACTTGTTATTGGAACGATATATATAAAGCGTAAACTTACAAAAAATCAGGTAACGTTAAATATTCGTGGTATGAAGGTTATTGTAAAAGAGGGAGATATATTCTCTGCTAATGGCTGGAAGCTTATCCCATTTAATGAGTACTTTGATACTCAGGTTGACGATATAATTATTGCACATAATTCTCTTAACGGGAAATACATAGACTCTCTTTCCGATGATGAAAAGGAAGCGCTTAAACTAGCTATTGCTACTGATAACAGAAGTCCTTTGAAGAGATATGAGTCAGCCGATGGTGCAAAGACAAGATATGAGCTGGGTACAATCAAGGTTTTTCAAGATGTTATGATGTTGGCTTTAACACATTTTAATGAGCAAAACGAGGCACATACAAACCGTGCTGAATATGAAAATACTCTTCGAAAGATGTGGAAAGAAATTAATCGCACATATCAAGGCAAACCAATAAATATTCCGCTTATCGGCGGTGGACTTACTCGACTCGACGATATGACTGACAAGCCAAATGAGCAACTGCTTAGATGTATTCTTTGTACTCTTCGGACGAGTAACGTCACTTTTGATGAAAATGTTCAAATATCTATAATTCTTACGAAAAAGGCGTTAGAAACAATAAATCTTTATGAACTGAAAGGAGAAAAATAATCATGGCTTACAGAACAAAGACGTATATTGCGGCAGACTGGGACGGAGATAAAAATGCTGTTGATAAACTATGTGAATGGAATGATGGTGAGAAATGGAGTTTATCATTTACTGATGCTCATGATCTCACTCAGGCACGGGATGATAGTTTGAACTGTAGCATCAAGGCATCCCTTGCAATAAGAATGGATGCTTCTAAAACATTTGTCTTGATTGTTGGGAGTAACACCAAAAGCCGAAGATCAGGTGAATGCACATATTGTTCGAACTTCGACAACGGTAAGTGCAAAACAGGGCATACAGTAAGTAATGATAGTTTCATCGAATATGAGTGCAAAAAGGCGGTTCGAGATAGAGAAAATATCAAAATTGTAATCCTATATAATGCGGCAACTGTTGATAAAAGCAAGTGCCCAGATATCATTAAAGCTTATGGTACGCACGCTCCAATGCAGAAAATGAAAGACGGCAAGCATTATTGGGATTATCAATCTGTCAAGAATGCAATGGGGTTATAGTGCAGACAGTGGTAACTCAAAATTACCAGTGAATTGATCCTAACAACGGATTAAAGAAGAATAGTACCGTAGACATGTTCCCGCGAACGGCGATTTTTCAAAAATTGCTGAAAAACGAATTGACATGTTCCCACGTACAGATGGTTTTTAAAACGGCCCGTAGACATCAATTCCATAAACTCGACCCACGTTGAGAGTTGCGTATTGATAACAAGGGATGAAAAGTGGTGTCGCTGAAAAGGCTGTAGATATGGGATTTATAGATTTTAAGTGCAAAAATATGGACTTGAAAATAAGCACATTTTTCAGTTCTGGGAAACAAGTCCAAGAGATCAATTTTGAGTGTGATAGAATAGAATAGATGTCGGTGCTTGCTGACAGAACAGAATAGATGTCAGGGGTTAATGACAGAACAGAATAGATGTTTTTCAAAAAATGCAGGGTTGTGAGAGCAGGTTGGATGTTGACTAAAGGATAGCGAAAATTCGCGAAATTTACAACCTCTTATATAGACAGAGGATAGGAGGATTTCCTTATGGAATATGTTGTTATTGGTATCATTGTTGTTATTGCCGTTGTTCTTGGTGGTGTATTATGGTGGAAGGGCATGAAAAACAAAAAACTACTTGAAGCAAACGTAATCCTAAAGCAAGAATCAAAATTGAATAGTTCTAAACTAAGTGAAGATGATATGAATCGCTTAATGATTCAGCTTGAACAATTGCCGTTAGAAGCCATATCTGATGAAAGAAACCTCATGGAAATTACGGATAGTAAGATTCTAGCTCGTGTTAACAATCTTGTTCCAGCGTTGTTTCAAGGAGGAAATGCCGCGGCGAACGCTGTTCAAGCCAGTGGCAAAGTGTTGTATCAAGCCGTTATACCAGCCGGAGCCAAGCTCGCTAAATCTCAAGATATGGCTGGAGCAGTTCGTGGTATTTACCATGGTGCTGAAGGCGTAAGTGGCCATGCTAATCTTGTGGCTGTAAATAATACTGCGAATGTTGCAGCTAATGCAGCAGCTGCTGCAATGGGTGTTGCATCAATGGTCGTGGGTCAGTATTATATGACACAAATCAACGCTGAGCTTAGTGAGATTAGTGAAGGTATTACAAAAATTTCAGATTTCCAAGATAATGAATATAAGAGTAAGGTGTTTGCTTTGGTAGCACAAATTCAAAAAGCAGCAAAATTCCAAGTGAATATTCTGGATAATGATGAACTTAGAATAAGCGAGATTGCTAATCTGAATAACTGGGAGCAAGAATGTATTCAGTTATTAGGACAGGCTAACCTTACAATAGCAGGTTTTTCAAAGAAAAATGATCTAGATTATGACGAATATGAGAAGGAACTCGGGGAAGCTCAGAATTGGTTCATATATCAAAAGACTTTGATGGAAGTTATGTCCAAAATAGCAGAGTTGAAACATACATTACATCTTGGAGCGGTGTCCAGAGAACAGTGCGGCGCCTTGCTTCCTATATATTCAAAACAGGTGCAGGATGCATTGAATCAATTATGCTCATGGCATCAAGTCCAGGTTGAGAAGTTCAAAATAAATGTAGAGGAGAGTAACAGAAAGCGAACGGGATTTGATAGCTTTATTCACACGATTCCGGGTTGGATAAATGAAAAAAATAGATACCGTTCCGTTTCGGAGAACACAGTGAAAAAGATAGTTGATCAGACCAATAGATATGATATTCCCCAAAAAACAGATATGATAGATCTATTCCAAGAGGATGTTAAGATCATTGCTAAAGAAGGTAAGATATATTACCTTCCACAAGAAGCAGCTCAATAAACAAAATATGCCCTGACAGCCACAAAGGTCGACAGTGCATATTTTCTTTTCTGACCTATTCTTCCACATCCACCGTTAAATCGGACTTAAATTCCACGGTAAATTTATCCTCGTAAATGGTTACTTTTTCAATCAGCCGCCGGACCAGCTGCTCATCATATTTAGTGATAGTTGCGGGCTGTTCCTGGAGGAAGGTGCTCATATCGGCTATACGCTTCTTGAGTTCATCCCTGTTTGCGTTTTCAACCATCAAGCTTCGTTTCTGGTCACGCAGGCGGTGAATCTCTTCACCAACTTTCTCATAATCAGCATTGGAACTGGCCAGTTTAAGAAGTTCTGTTTGTAGCTCTTCCAGCTTATTATCTATGTCAGCTAAGGTCTGGTCGTTTTCTTTGGTTAAGACGGTGGCGATGTTATTCCGGAGCGTGGAGAGGAAAGTATCCTTACCGCTCAGCGTATTGTTTATGGCGGTTACCAGCACTTCCTCTATGGTGCTTTCTAATACCGTCCGAGCATCGCAGAATAAGCCAGTGTTTTCCAGTCTGCTGACGCACCGCCAGACGATAGACTTTTTGCCTCGGTTATTCCAATGCACCCTGCGAAAAACCTCGCCGCAGTTGCCGCAAATGACTATCTGAGCGAAGACGTGGTTGCTGCTGAAGGTTCTGGTCTTTCCGTTCGGACTTGTGTGTACAATACGGCGGCGGATAAGCTCTTCCTGCACCTGCATGAAAATTTCACGCGGGATAATGGGCTCATGGTTATTTTCTACATAGTATTGAGGAACAATGCCGTTGTTCTTAACGCGTTTCTTTGTAAGAAAGTCAACGGTATAAGTTTTCTGCAAAAGAGCATCCCCAATATATTTTTCGTTTCGCAGGATGTGGTTTATATTGCTGGTATGCCATCTTTCATTGCCTGCTCCGTTTAAAATTCCATCAGCTTCTAATCCACGGGCTATCTTTAGCATACTAGCGCCTTCAAGGTATTCTCGGTAGATGCGTTTTCAATTTCAGCTTCCTCGGGAACAATCACTAGATGTTTGTTTTCATCCTTGGTATAACCGAGAAACCGGGCGCAGTTGATTTGGATTTCACCCTGTTGGTAACGATACTGCAGACCCAGTTTCACATTCTGACTTAAGGACTGACTTTCTTGCTGTGCAAGTGAGGCCATAATTGTTAGCAGAACTTCACCCTTGGAATCCATGGTATTAATGTTTTCTTTCTCAAAGAAGACGGGAATGTTTTTTTCCTTTAGCTGACGGATGTATTTCAAGCAATCCAACGTGTTTCGGGCAAAACGGCTGATGGACTTTGTAATGATCATATCGATATTACCGGCCATACACTCGTCAATCATGCGGTTGAATTCTTCACGTTTCTTAGTATTGGTACCGGAGATACCGTCATCCGCAAAAATGCCTGCAAATTCCCAATCTGGGTGATTACTTATGTAGGTCGTATAATGTTCAATCTGTGTTTCATAACTGGTAGACTGCTCGTCACTATCTGTAGAAACTCGACAGTAAGCTGCTACACGGAGCTTTGGCTTTTCTTCACCTTTTTTCTTTCTACCCATTAAGTTTCGTGCTGGAATTACGGTTACATTCTTATTAACTTCCATCCTTTTGTACCTCCATTTCTATCAAACTGTAGACGTATTCGGCCTGCTGAAAAGGATCATCAAATTGCTGCACGACTTCGTTTATATAGAATTCGGTGGGGAAGACAATCTCTGCTTTTTCTTTTGGTTTACGAATGCGGCCAAGCTTCTCAGCCCGCCTGGTGCGTTCCTCCTCTGCGGCAGCAAAGGTCTCATTATCGATAATCACAGGATAATATTCATTACCGAGATAACAGGTGTTTCTAAGCATCCTGCCAATACCAGAATGATAGGATTTAATGCCAGCTTTTTTTGCAGCGTTTACTAACGAATCGCCAGAAAGATAATACTGAAACAGTTTTTTTACTTTCTCAGCAGCTTCACTATCAATTATGGCTTTTCCATTTTCAATTCGATAGCCAAATGGCGTGTGGCTCATTTATCTCACCAGCCTTTCCCTTAATGTAATGCCACATTTTAGTTTAAATCCGATTTCTGTTCGGGAATATACGATAATCCGTTCTACAAAGCACTTAAAAATCTCACTGTTAAAACTGTCCAACATATTTGCCTTTGTAGTAAAATGCAGGAGTTCATTGACTTCATTTAGGTGCTGTGTATCACAGTTCAAAAAGAGGGATAAAGATTCTTTTTGACGACGCAGTCGTTCAGCCTCCTGTAACAGTTCATTATTGCTCTTATTGTAAACGGCAGGCTCCAGGTAGCCTTTTGTCATAAGACCTACCAGTACCTTCCGTTGTTCTGCGTTTTCTTCGAGCTTTTTATCAAGGTCATTCAATTTTGATATGTTGTCTTCGGAGCTGATACTGCGAAGGCCCATCAGTAGAGGCTTCAAGACAATTTGATGGCCGAAGATGAGCTTATTCATCATAGTAACAAATGCATGCTCAAAACTGGATTCGGGAATGTACTTCATTGAGCACTTCTTGGTGTCCGTAATATGATTGCCACAGCACCATGCGATATTATGTTTGCCGGTAGAGTGAATACGGCGCTTGAATTTTCCGCCGCAATTCTCGCAAATGATTATGCCTGAAAACGGATATCGATTCTGATACTTACCCTGATACTTTTCCACGCCTTTTTCTTTGCCTCGTTGTTCAATGATATCTTGTGCGGCATTAAACTCTTCATGGCTGATAATTGCATCATGATGATTTTTAATGAGATACTGGTCTTTTTCACCGTAATTGTAGTGGCGATTGAAGTGCATATCGGTGTAGGTCTTTTGAAAAATAGCATCGCCTGTGTATTTTTCATTACCGACTATTCCACGAATTGTTGTCGCCGTCCAACGGCCACCTTTCTTGGATGGAACGTCGCGGCGATTTAGCTCATCCGCAATTTTTCCGGTACCTTTTCCGGATAAAATTTCAGAGAAGATAAAACGCACTATTTCCGCCTGTGGTTCGTTTATAACCAGTTTTCCATCAGCTGTATCGTAGCCATATGGTGGATAGGAAATCTTGAAGGTCCCATTTTGAAACCTGCGCTTAACTGACCATTTGCTGTTTTCCGCAATGGATACCGACTCACTCTCAGCCAGTCCACTCAGGATTGACAGCATGAGTTCGCTTTCCATTGACCCAGTGTTGATATTTTCTTTCTCGAAGTAAATAAAAACACCGAGGTCAAGTAGCTTCCTGACTAGTTCCAAGCAGTCTGTTGTGTTTCGTGCAAAACGACTTATCGATTTTGTAACGATGAAGTCGATTTTCTTGTTCTCGCAATCGGCAATCATGCGAAGTAGCTCTGGCCGCTTTTCTTTTTTTGTACCGGTGATACCCTCGTCGTAGTAAAGACCGGCGAACTCCCACTCAGGATTTGCTTTAATGTAGGTTTCATAATGCTTTATTTGGGTGTCTAGACTTTCGAGTTGTTTATCGCTGTCTGTAGACACGCGGCAGTAAGCCGCAACTCGTAGCTTGGACTTCTCAGTTACATCAGCTGTGTTTTGACCTATTTTCGTAACCTTTTTCAAATTCTCACCTCCTTGGTCAGTGTGACATATTACCTCTAAAGCTCAGTTATATCAATGCTTTTCGGGCATAATCTGTGCCAGCGCAGGAGAGAAAGATTTTCGATTTAATAAGGTTATCTTGTTGAATTCCGACAAGGAAATAAGTCCAGATTGAAGCATGGAATCGAGCATCCGCTGTGCTCGTATATAATCAACTTCGCGCTGCAATTGCTCTTGTGTAACAGGCTTCTTTTCATATTTAATTTCTGGTATTGAGCCAATAGCAGTCATGTATTTGTCCTCCAGTCTGAGAACTCTTGTCCTCACTACCCACTGGAAAAAATGAAGCCCTTCGTACAAAAAAGAGCAAAAAAATAATGCCTACCAGAGAAATATTCTCCAGTAGGCATCATTACGTATATGTTTACTCGCTGTACTTGACGAAGGCATCCGTAAAGCCAGCAGCTTTAAGCTTGGTAAGCATAGCATCTGCGTTTGCCTTAACGGAGTACGCACCTACCTGCACACGGTAGTATTTTTTCGGAGCAGTCGGTGTGACGGGAGCGGGCGTTACTGCTGCTGCAAGCCCAGCCTTAACATCAGCACGGAAAGTATCCATGCTCTTGCCGTGCTTTGGGAACCAATTTTTAGGATCGCCATGATTTGAAGCGATACCTTTCTGATACCCCTCGTAATGTCCGATTATATCTTTCTCTGTCAGCCCATACTGTTTGCAAAGGTAGACGCAAAGTTCCAAGGCTTCCTTGTGTACGGCAGAAAAATACGAGGCATCGGTCAACCCGTCCTCGCAGATTTCAAAGCCGATGTGTGTATCGTTAGCAGAACCTCCGGCATGCCAGCCTCGGTGGTTCCAGGGCAGAGTCTGATAGGTTGCGATACTGCCATCTGCTAGTTTGCCAATAAAGGCATGTACACAGACCTGCCGCCCATCCGGCTTATCCTGATTCCAATGGTTGTTATATTGGTTCTTGCCCAACAGGCCGTCATCTGGACCAACATAGCGCTTGAGGTTTGGATTATTTGCCCCTGTTGAATGCACCATGATGCCCTTAGGAGTGATAGTTCGGCCCGCTTTGTAGCAAGCATTGTTGGTCAAAATGAGTTTATGAAGGTTCATTTCGTTTCGCCGTCCTTTCCATGAAGCTGTGCCAGCACATCTTTTAACTTTTCAGGCACAGGTAACCCAATAGCCGTGGCATTCTCAACAAAAGAAATACCCTCGTTAGCAATGTAGAAGAAGATAATCGCTGTACGAAGCGGTGCTCCCGTGCCGCCGAGCAGGTAAGTGTCAATGAGATGACCAATACCGACCACAAGGAATATCGCTACCTTCTTGGCGATACCCTGTGCTCCGATTCGGCTGGAAAGTTTCTTTTCCACAATTGCACGAAGCACACCAGTGATGTAGTCGACAACCACAAAGGTGATGAGTGCATAAAGGAAACCGTCCAATCCGCCTAAATACCAGCCAAGGGTTCCTCCAATGGCTGTAAACACAACCTGAATCCAATTCCAAATCTCTTTCATATTCGTTTTCCTCCTGTTTAATTGCATAAAAAACACCTGCTAAAATAAGCAGGCGCAAATGCCGATATGAATGGTCATTTTTAACTCTGTTTCGGGAGTGCCTCCCACAGCCGTAAGTCTTCCTGACCGAGTGACCATAAGGCAAACCCACGCAAACCCCATCGGTATGCCGCTTCATTTGCCCAGTAGACGATCGAATCTACATCTTGGTAGTAGACGATACCAAAACCATCCCCATCGCCGAGGAATATCCTCGAGCACCAGACGTTGATATCGCGCGGTGTGAATTTTGCAGTATAGTCAGCGTTGCAGGGAATGTATAGCATCGCTGAATGTACGAAGTCGTAGTCCATCGAGATATCCTCACTTCGGGTAGAGGATTCCTCCACGTCTGAAGACAGCGTGAATACCTCGAATTCACTGTCCCATGTCACGTTACTCCGGGCGATCCTGCCGTAAGTTTCGGTAGTACAGTTTGGCATCGTCACATCAAAGGCTTCATACGGTTCGTAAGTCCAGGCATCGCCTAAACGCAGAAGTTCACACTTGATTTCATTGTCCGACCGAATGCCACAATAACCGCTTGTCGGTGATACCGTTGCCGTGAAGCGGAGGGTGTTGCTGTTGCCGGAATAGACCCTCACGCGGTTGCCGCGTTTCCTCATTTCGATGAGATACATATTGGGGTTTGTTCGGATGTCGGAGGCGGGTGTTTTAGAGTAAGCTGAACCATAACTGCCGAGCAAAACAGATCCTTGATAGAGTTCCACTTGCTGCGTGTCAATGTTGATACAACAGAGGATGTTGCCAATAAACACCCCAGCACGCCCGCTTCCGTTATGAGGGAAAGCAAGCCGAGCTCGAAGATGAACATCAGAGAAACTGTCATATCTCCAGGCAAGCTGGCCACTACCTTCCAGCTGTGAGTAAACCCTGCCGGTTGCATATTCATCGCTTCGCCAGACTGCCCAATTGCCTGAAAGCGTAGTCCAGTAAGTGCTTTGCAGTGTGATGGGGTCCCGGAAGTCCTCATACCACACTAAAGCCGAGTCGGGTTTTCTTCGAAGAATCTCGGTGGTCAGCTTGAAGCCTTTGTCCGGAACAGCCATACTCCCGTTCACGT
Source organism: Ruminiclostridium herbifermentans (assembly GCF_005473905.2). Lineage (NCBI taxonomy): Bacteria > Bacillati > Bacillota > Clostridia > Eubacteriales > Oscillospiraceae > Ruminiclostridium > Ruminiclostridium herbifermentans. The sequence continues at coordinate 4,108,207 of NZ_CP061336.1, read as the reverse complement.
CCTTGAAACTGCGCGGTGAGAGTTCAAAGGTAGCTGAACCCGCTGAGGGCCGTTCTGAAAACGATGAGCAAAGACGAAAGCCATATAATTGTGCGCCAATCACACCTCCGTCAACGGTGATGGTGTGTTCTCCTGCCGACAAGCTGTGCCCTTTGGCAAGAGCCACCCAGAAGGTGCTTCTCCAATATGGCCACCATAGGCGGCTTTCGTAAAATCCGACCGAGGAACCGTCAAGTGAAATGTTGATACCGTTCTTATCCCAATACGGAAAGCAGATACGGACGGCAACATCATAAACTCCCGATTGCGGAACGGTAAAATCGTAGGTCGCTGTACCTGTTTCTGATGAGAGCGTAATCATTCCGTTGCCAATAACCACACCCTCTGTATAACTATCCGGCACACCGTCCCGGTCAATATAGATTGTGCCAAACTCTGCCTTTTGTGTATAAAGTTATAATTAATAATGTACAAATAATATTAAATAAAAATGTACAAATGGTATGATTACAGGGTACAAAAGGAGGTACCCTAATGATTATCAAAAGTAGTATCATAACAGATTTAAATATTCAAACTGTCAAGGATCTTTATAAGTTAAAACCATTTATGGAGGACACAACATTGAAGGTTAATAAAAGCCAGATCGCAAGGGAACTTGATGTCGATAGGCGTACAGTTGATAAATACATTAATGGCTTTCATAAGGCCAAATCCAGAGAATGCGTGAATTGTATCACTGCTTACTATGACATTATCGCAGAGCTTCTATCTGATAACAGCCAGCAGATATTTTATTACAGAAGAGTTTTATGGCAATACCTAGTAGACAATCATTCTTATGAAGGGTCTTATGTGAATTTCTGCTACTATCTAAGAAAATATCCTGAACTAGACTCATATTTCAAAAAAAGCAGACCTTCAAACGCAAATAACGTAACCATACGTTATGAAACAGGAATGGGTCAACAAGCACAACTAGACTGGAAAGAGTCTATACGATTTACTCTTTCAACAGGTGAAATAATAGAAGTAAACATATTTGTATTATTGCTGTCATACTCACGTTTTAGAGTATACAGGGTATCTCTATCAAAAACACAGGACATATTATTTTCATTCCTTGATGATGCGTTTAACACGTTTGGAGGTGTTCCAAGTGAGATTGTCACCGATAATATGAAAACAGTTATGGATGAGCCAAGAACAGAGTATACAGAAGGGAAAATAAATATAAAATTTAAGCAGTTTGCGGATGATTATGGTTTTAAGGTGCACCCTTGTATTGCAGGAAGACCAAGAACAAAAGCCAAAGTAGAAGCACCAATGAAACTACTTGATGAGATAAGAGCCTACAATGGAAAACTTGATTACAAGGAACTTAATGAGTTGGTCACACGAATAAATAACAGAGTAAACATGCAGGTAAATCAAGGTACAGGTCGTATTCCATTAATGTATTTCAACAAGGAAAAAGCTTTCTTAGGAAGCTTACCAGCCGATACCATAAGAAAGCCTTATCAAATAACTCCACATAAAGTAAAAGTAAATTCATCCAGCATGTTCAACCATAATGAATGCCAGTATTCTGTACCACCAGAATACATTGGAAAAACTCTTACTTTACAAGTGTATGATGGTTACATACATGTTTATTATAACATAGAATTAATAACTATCCATACCCTTAGTAAAAAGAAACTTAATTACCTTAATGAACACTATACTGCTATAGCAAGAAAATCGCATGCATTTAAGGAAGAAAATATAAATGAGCGGGCAAAAGAAAACTTACAGGTTATAGGAGAAGTATACAGTTATGAATAACAGTACATACAAACAGTTATGCAGGAATATGGAGATTCTTGGCCTTGGGCAAATGGTAATTCATCTTGATGAAATATCTAATTTTGTGACATCCAACAATCTTTCGTTTACAGAAGGACTACTGAGACTTAGTAATTACGAAGTTGATTTTAAGGAGGCCAAAGCATCTAGATCTATGATTAAAGCAGCAGCATTTCCTTTTGTAAAGGAATTGAAAGATTATGATTTCAATTTTCAGCCGTCAGTAAATCAGCAAGAAATACAAGAACTTTGCACGCTTGGTTTTCTTGAAAGAAATGAGAATATAGTATTTCTTGGTCCAAGTGGTGTTGGAAAGACTCATCTGGCAACATCAATAGGAATAGCTGCAGCAAAGAAACGTACTAGCACATATTTTATCAAATGTCATGATTTATTGCAGCAACTAAAGAAAGCAAAACTGGAAAACAGACTTGATGTAAGACTCAGACACTTCTGCCATTACAGACTACTTATCATTGATGAACTTGGCTACTTACCCATTGATAAAGAAGATTCTAATATGTTTTTTCAGCTTATAGATATGAGATATGAGAGAAAAAGTACCATTCTTACAACAAACATGAATTTCAACGAATGGGATGGTGTATTCTATGACGCAGTTGTAGCCAATGCAATACTTGACAGGGTATTGCACCATGCACATGTAATATCTATATCTGGAAAGTCATACAGATTAAAGGATCATATGAAGCAAGGAGAATAGTTGTACATAATTATTTAATACTTTTTATACATTTTTCCTTGACAGTTTATACCTTTTGTGTTTTCCCGTAGCAAGTTAAGTATCGTCGGCGGTTGTAGGTTTCCCCGATGATAGGGGCTTCTCGGCTGGTTGCATCGCCACCCTCAGCATAATCGTATACCTGAGGGAGCATATACGGTACCTGATCGTAATCGTCCCAGTAGGCAAGCCACGGTATCATCGGCTGCGGAGGAGCATTACCCGTGAAGTTATACCCGCCTTCCGCCCATATTTTAGCGGCATAGTAGGTAAGCGACACGCCACGATATGTCTTGCCGAGGTCGGCAGGGTTTGCATATATCTGCCACTCCCAACCGTAACCAGGCAAACCCATATAGATCTTTTGCGGTTTCATTACTCTGGCGGCATAATCATACACGCCGACAAGCCAGTCCCGTGGAGAGACAGGACCCGGCGCACTGCCAGCCCAAGCCATACCGTAGGACATAATCGCCGCCGTGTCACAGTACGCATCGAGATCAGCATAGACACACCAGTTCTCACCGCCGACAGAGCCTTGGACGCCAGTCATACCGGGCAAACAGATATTGACCAGTTTTGCGGGATTGTACGCTTTGACGGTTTGGTATATATCGCGAAAGAGGATATTTGCTGCGTCCTTGTTCTCATACCCACCGCCGCGCTCCAAGTCGATATCCACACCAGCGCACCACGGGTATTTCTGCATGATCCGCACTAACTCAGATAGAAACTTAGTCTTTGCACCATTTTCGTTATTCCGCAGAGCGGTGAATATAGAAGCTGTTCCGTGATTCATCACGGTAAGAAACCAACGCACTTTGGGCCATTTGTTGATGTATGGCATCATGCTGGATATCGGTGTACCTGTTTCGGTTATCGTTCCTGATATGTCCACCTCAAAGGTGAAAATGCCGACGGCTTCAAAACGGTCTCCGTAATTATTCAAGGCTTGGTGCATTCGGGTGTTGCCCATGAACGACCATACCATGCATTTCTTTCCCCTAAGATAATACCTGCTCATAAGCGCGGATCTCCTTCCATCATTTCTTTAAACTCAAAATATACCCTTGCAGATTTTCCTTTTTTAAGTTGGACTTGATGCTTATCGTCATGAACGGCTGTATACTGGTAAAATCCATTTTTCGGTGTGACATTGCCATTTTTAAGGCATCTACGCCGTGAAGCTAGCAAGGCAAATTCATCACCTGCGTTTGCTGAAGATAAAAATACAGCCTCGTGAGAACCTGCTCCCTGCGACAGCTTGATACTGCCCGCCTTCATTGCTTGATTAGGATAGATGTAACAATCAAGTCCTGTGGTAGTTCCACCGCTTGTATGCAAAACCAAGGTATCGCCAGATCGAACCACGGCATTGAAATATTTAGGTGGGTTCTCGACATTCTTTAGCATGGTGGTTGTGTGAGGTGTGTAGCCAGTAAGTCGAGAGCCTTCTTGTAGCTGAAGGTCAGTGAAATAAATATCACCAGTACAATCAGAAATGAGCGGACGGATGGTAACACTGACCACACGCATATCCTCACGGGTCTTTATGCTTTCGCTGAAGCGGATGAAGTTATTAATCTGCACTGGCATCACCTCCTAAAAGTGGGCAGAAAAAAAGACCACCGAAGTGATCTTTTGAGTAGCAGAAATATTATTCTATTGGAATCAGCTTGCGCTTATCCATAAAATGTCGATACTTTTGTAGTTTGCTCGGAGAAAACGGATTTCCATGTGATGGATAGATCTTCTTGGGGTTTAATGCAATCATTTTATCCCACGACTGCCCAAATTGCGTCACATCATCAATCCAAATGGTATGATAACCGAGACTAATTACAGCATTCATCGCCGCATCACCACAGAATAGTATATTGTTGCTTTTGTCATATAGTCCAATTGAATCGGCTGTATGGCCCGGCAGAAAAACTATTTTTAACGGAAGCCCCAACGACTCAAAGAATTGTTCTTCTTCACTATTTATAAGTATTGCCTTATCTCCAAGTTGAACGGAAGGGAAATTAAATTCTTTCTTTGCCTTCCCAAATGTAGAAGCGGCTAATCTATTGCTGTATCCTGCACCTGGTAATATCTTATTTTCGCCCGCTTCTAACACAGGGATGCCGACAGGATTGAGAATTACTTTTGCATCACATTCATTAAGAAGGCTACGAAGGAATCCGGCATGATCATCGTGTGCATGGGTTAGAAAAATATATTTCAATTCGGAAAGAGGTGCTATTTTTTGAAACTTCTTTATAAAGGCGAGTTGCCCTTCCGGATACCCTGTATCAATGGCAATAAATCCACAAGAGGTTTCTAATATGTAGTTCCGTAGAATGAAGTTTCCTATCTCGTAAATTTTTGTCATGCAAATCACCTCCACACTCAGTTATTTTTTCTCAAAATTTTTAGCCACTTTTTCTGCCGATGTCGATAGAACATCTTTGCCCAAGCTACGACAAATATCGTTTTCCAACCAGCGTCAATTTCTACCTCGTCAGTATATTTTACTGAACTCTTTGATGTTTCTTCCATCGTTATACGATGATTCCATACAGGAACAGTTTTATTGCTTTCGGTTGTATATATAGTGAGGGCATCTTTATCGAATACCATTATGTTGATGGTATGTATACCAAGCGAGAGAAATCCAAATAGCTTAAATCTAAATTTGAAAATCTTTCCTTCCTTCCATGTCATATCGCCATTCCCGAGTGGCGAAAATGTGGCATAGGGGTATGCTATATATTGTAGCGTTTTTACGTGTTGTATCTTGTCCCATATTTCATCTGCAGTAGAAGGAAACACTGAACCAATGCATATTGTTTTTGTACGCATTTTTTCACCACCTATCGTTTTTTTTCTTGTGAAACAGTATTCGTAAAATATTATTTTACCATACACTTATGAACAATTCCACCGAAACCACTTAAATTTCATCTAATTTTCACCCATCCAACACCCACTGAATCTCACAAACATGACCAACCCAGCCAGTAGCCACACTTCCTGCTTGCAACATGATATCCGTAAAATACACTTCACCAGCACAATCCGTAATGCAGAGCCGAATGGTGATGGCGCGAAGTTTGCCGTAACCTTTCGGCGAGGCATCCCTTGCGATATGTTGAAAATATGCCAAATCTCATCACCATCCTCTCAAAATAAATCAATAAATCTTGTTTCTGTAGTGCCATCCTCATATTCAAACACAACTTCAATACCAACATGCCCATTTGTTCCTTTTTTCAAGTTCTCCGAGCCAATCTGTGCTGAAATCGTGTAACTTCGCCTAGATGCAGGATAGACTGTCTGTGCAATGCTCTTTGTTCCTGATACTCCTGTTGCCTTAAAAGATGCAGTACCGCTTACACCATTTTCCACATCTACCTCAAAGCCTGAGTTCTGCCAATACGCAAAGCCATTGTCGGCACGAGAATTACGAAGATGATTGAACGGCACCATGTCCTTAACTTCCTGCTGAACTACAGAGGACTGGTCAAGCTGATCAGCAACCACATCGGTGGAAGAATCACCAAGTTCACGAAGTTTTGATGATAATTCAAGCACCGTTTTCCATGGTTCTTGCAGATTGTATTGCCTGCGGATGACACGGGTTTTAATCGTCATATCCAAATCTCTATCATCCACAGTTACAATATCGCCAAGCGCCCACTGCTCATGCTCATAGCCTGTTAATACAGATAAATCCATCGCTGAAAGCACATAGGACACACGAGGTTTTGCGTACTCCGCAAGGCGCATCTTGGCAAACTCCAGCATCTGATAGGGATTGGTGAAGTTGGAGCAGTCCAAAGTCGATACCCGCACCTCGCTTGAAAAGCTGAAGTCCTCCACGTAGTCCTTGCCACCATTGATTGCAGCGAACGTCATGCCGTCCTTACCGATAGCATAGAGCCTCGTGACAAGGGACCGGGTATCAACTACACGCTTAATCCCAGTCAGGTTTTTACGGTAGGCAAAGAGCGCTCCGCTATCTGTTCCGCTGAATGTCAGTAAATCCACCCGTCTGTCCCTGCTGTGGAATACCAAATCGCCGCCATGGATGTTCTGTACCATTCGTAGTATGGAGAGTGCATTTTTTTCTTGGCAGGTCCATGTTCTCAGTGTGGTTACAGTTACTGTACCGACTTCCCAGTCTGTACCCGCAAGTGCAAATGCCATCGGAACAGCGGGCAGGTCAGCATTGAATTCAACTGGTTGTTTCTCTGCAGAAAAGGTTAGGTCATAGAATGCCGCTTCCGCATAGACCGTTGTGAGTATGCTGTTGCCATCCAAGCCTTTTTCATCCGTCATTGTCCTAATACGATAAACATCCTCAGCAATCTGTACCTGTTTCTCGTTGTCGAGCATTATGCGCTTCGGGTCACTGTAAGGCAACTTGAATTCCAAGGTGTCCGCTCCGTTGATCTCGCCCGTAACTATGATGTCATAAGCATTCTCCAGAACCGTTTCCCACGCTCCGTTCTCATCCAAAATAACAGGGCGAGCAAACCCCAGTTTCTCATACGGAGATTTGGGGATATCATGAAGTGTTATATCGAGCAGCTTTGGTGTAACCGTTGTATCGCTGGTGGTGAGCGTTACCCTGTAGCGGATATATGAACGATTTGGTGAGGTCAGTTCGCCGTTTGTACCAACTGTCTGCCATGCCGACCAGTTCTGCAGATCATCTGAGGTTGATGTTTCTATCAGTGAAATGGACGTGACACCTGCGGTGTATTCGCTTGTTGCCGATACCCGACCGCTCCCGGCAAAGCTGCATTCGGTGGCAATAGTCGTCAGCTGGCCGCTTTCGGGGTAGAGATTACCAATTCCCTTACGTAGGGTGACAACCCCCGGCTCAGTTAACGCATCCACGTCACCCGAAGTGTCTCCTCCATTTGCGAGCATTGCTTGACGGAAGTAGTGAATCAAGTCATCAATAGTCAAGTTGCTGTCTGTTTCAAAGAACCACTCGTCCAAGCCACCTGCGTAGTAATACTGGTTTGCGTGCATTCCCATAACGATATCCGCTATACAGGATGAATTCAATGTACCAGTAAATGTTCGCAAAGGGGCTGTCCAAACTTCACCGTCAGCACGGTTACACAGAACTATCTGAGATGTTTTTTCCGTCACGTTTATGATTGCAGAGAGAAAATACCAACCACCATTGACCATGTTGAATCCAGGTGTTTCGGTTTGGTCAAGGATAAGCGTTCCTGCTGAATTATAGAGCATCATTCGCGGCCGCCCTTGATAGAGGGAGATATAAAAAATAGGCTGACCGGGTCCTTGCCTTGTATTGAAAAGCGGAATGTAGTTCTGCCCGACAGAATAGATGGTCGGATTTAACCAACCGCCGACGGCAATTTTCTCACCGAGATCAGAAAAGAACGTACCGTCGTTGGTGGCGACAAGGTGCGTTTTTTCTGTGGTCGGATTGTTGATGTTCATTCGGAAATACCGCCCAAATCTGCCGTTTGGTAAAGAAGCGGTTGTGCCGCTCCAACCGGAGACAGTAAAATGCCGTCCGTTGGCGGAAGAGTCTGCAAGGCGAGTATTACTATCCGGCGTGGATTCGTTGAAACGCCAGAGTGCTGATGTTTTTTCGGTTGCAGGAATCTCGCCCGTAAAGTCTGTTTGAGAAGTCAATATGGATTTTACCGCCATGTCCTCACCTCCAACGGCTCTTCGCCTGTATTTGCAGTTCTGTAAATGTCGCACCGATTGCCGTAATGGTTATGATGTTCGTTCCTTTGCGGAGAATTGGAAAATTCAACTCTTGAAGCAGAGGCAGACCATTACGGAGCGTTTCGCCAGTTCTGTCTACCACCTTGGCAGTAACTAATCCGCTGTCGATGACGAGGGTTTCTCCGGCAGCCAAAGGCCCGACAACACGAAGTTCTTCGTCATTTGTTTTCAACGACACATAGGTTGATGCCCCTGACGGAATGATGCCTTTCAAAAGGTAGACAGGCAATGAGTCTGTATTGCCTTTACTCCTCGTGACTGTATTTGCACCTTCCTGTGTTAGCGTAAAACTCTCGTCCGTCAAAGCGTAGGCATGTGGGTCGGGACAGACGAAGTTCAAATCAAATGCACCTGCCGAGCGAATAAGCCGTTCACAGTTCACGGCATCCTGCAGTCTCGCTGTGAAATAGCGATCGGGTACATCGTCAAACACAAGTTGTTTCAGCCCTTTTTTGGGATCTAACCACTCGGCAAGGCCGTCTAACACTCCAACCAGAGAAGCGAGATTGTGCATTGGAGCAATATTACAGCTCACAGTTATGACCCGCTCTGCGCTATCACTGCCAAAGTCTGCCACACCTGGCTTGCCGGGTATGGAAACAAAGGAATTACGCAAGGGTGGCGAAGCCTGCCAAGAGGTCAGACGAGCCTTGACGTTCATGCTTTGTGATGAAATTCCGTTGAAAATAAAGCCCATGCCAACACCTCCTTATGCCGGGCTAAACCGTCCCTGCGCCCGCGAGCCGGTCTGCATCAGGTTATAAAGTTCCTGTGATATTCTGCGGATGTCATCCTCACTACGAACAATCATCTGCTGTATGTTGATGAGCGAAGGCATACCTGATACCGCCAAGCCGCCATGACTTCCTGTCACATCGCCCATATTTATACCAGGCGTATCAAAAGAGGTGGGGATAGCGTTCTGCATATCTTCTGCGACTTCATCCATTGCCTGTTCGAAGCCCACACCGATACCTTGACCCATGTTCTCGCCAAGTCCGGCAAATAAGGTAGATGGAGAATGGATACCGAAGAAGTTTTTGATGCCGTCGACGATCCCTCCGAAGAAGCCGGAGATTTTACCCCAAATCCAATCGGCGACATTTGAAATACCCTGCCACAGACCCTTGATTAGGTCGCTGCCGACTTGCACGATTTTACCGATGTTACCGGTGAATCCTTTCACGATGGCGGTAATAATCTGGGGTATAGCTTTTACGATTTCCACGATGATGGTTGGCAGGTTCTTTATCAAGGACACGAAAAGCTGGATACCCGCCGCCACAAGCTGCGGAATACTCCCGATAATTGCCGTAATAAGGGACGATATGATTTGTGGTATCGCCGCCACGATAGCTGTAATAATCTGTGGTAGATTTTGAACCAACGATACTAACAGCTGAATCCCTGCATCAATAAGCTGTGGGATAGAGCCGAGGATCGCAGAAATCAATCCCTCTATGATTTGTGGGATTGCCGCCACAATTGCCGTGACGATTTCAGGCAAGGCATCTACTAAAGACACGAGAAGTTGAATTCCAGCATCAATAATTTGCGGAATAGCCCCAATGATAAAATCTACAATGCCGAGGATAATTGCTGGCAGAGCAGCGATCAATTGAGGTAGTGCATCCAGGATGCCCTGTGCTAATCCGAGAATCAGTTGAAGGGCGGCATCAAGTATCATAGGCAGGCTTTCAATTAAGCCTTGAACGATTGTGATCACAGCGTTCACTGCCGCCGGTATCAACTGTGGAAGTGCATCGGCGATGCCTGTAACGAGAGTGGCCACTAATTGAACCGCTGCATCAATAAGTAATGGAAGGTTATCAATCAGCGCACCTACAATGGTCATAACGGCATCCACGGCGGCGGGGATGAGTTCGGGCAAAAGCGTCAAAATCGTTGTCAGCACCTGTGTGAAAAGATCGACTACCGTAGAGAGCAGAGTCGGAAGCAAATCACCGATTGCCTGTAGTATCCCGTCGAGGGCAGGCGGCAATGCCCTTACTATATTCTCAATAACTGGAACAATGTTTTTCACGACGTTCTGGAACGCTTCGACCACATTACCAATCAAAAGTCCGACATCAGCATTGGCATTACCCAAACCTGCCATCAAGTTTCCTATAGCTGATTGCATCCCCGCCATAGAGCCAGCTATTGTTTCCGTGGCTTCCAAAGCAGTCGTTCCTGTGATTCCCATTTCGGTCTGAATGACATGGATCGCTTCCGTCAAATCGGAAAATGAAGAGAGGTCGTATTTAATGCCGGATATTTTTTCGGCATCAGCCAAGAGTCGCTCCATTTCAGATTTTGTGCCGCCATATCCCAGCTTCAGATTGTCGAGCATCGTATAGTTTTGCTTGGCAAAACCCTGATAGGCCGTCTGAATAGCTGACAGATCCGTCCCCATTTTATTGGCATTATCGGCCATATCAGTAATCGCCATGTCCGCAACCTGCGCCGCTTTTGCAGTATCACCGCCGAGGGACTGGATAAGACTTGCCGAAAAGCCCGTGACAGTTTCCATATATTCGTTGGCGGACATACCGGCGGTCTTGAAAGCATTTTCAGCATACTTCTGAACAGACTGTGACGCTTCACCAAAGAGTGTATCAACACCGCCGACCAGTTGTTCGTAGTCCGCATAGGCGGATATGACTTCTTTGCCAAGTTTAATGGCAGCGGCTCCGGCAGCCACAGCCACAGCGCCCATTGCTACACCAATACCTTTGAGGATGCCGCCCAGTTTCTCGAACTTTCCACCAGACTTTTCGGCGATGTCACCAGCGTCCTCAAGTTCCTCACCAAGGTCGTCGGCTTCTTCCGCGGATTCTTCTAATTCACGCTCCATGTTGTTAAGTTCTGCGTTGGCATTATTGAGGGCAATCTGCCAGTTTTGAGTGCGGCGATCATTTTCACCAAAGCTTTCGGATGCATTTCGAAGAGCGGCTTCAAGGGTGGAGATTTTCTCCTTCTGGGCATCGATTGCTTTATTAAGGACTTCGTTACGGGCAGCAGTAGCCGCTATGGATTTGTCCTGTTTGTCGAATTCGCTCGTTACCAATTTCATTTCGCTACCGAGCACTTTGAATGACTGGTTTATATCACGCAATGCGTTTTTAAATTCCTTTTCGCCCTCGACGCCTATTTTTAACCCAAAATTGTCAGCCACTTAAAACACCTCCCTCCGTAAAAAATCAGATGCCATCAGGGACGACATCTTCGATAAACAGTTCGCGCTTTGGCTTGACCATTCCAAGGAACTGGCGATGGCATTCCCATAGATCCAGCAATTGTCCAATTGGGGTAAGCCACGTTTCCTCTTCGGAGCGATTCAGATGAACCGTACCGTAATATAAAAGTCGGGTAAACAACTCATCGTCGCTTACCCGACCTCGGCGTTTTTTGACTCACTATCCTCGCTTTCGATGTTACGAGCCGTTCCTTTAAACATCGCCTCAGTAATTGCCGACTTATATACCGCCAGTTCAAGTGGCGAGGTGAGCAATTCCACTTCTTCCTCGGTCAGCAACTCTTTTCGTTTTTCCTTGTTGCGTAGGTTGTGAATGAGGATGGACTGGTTGGCAAGGAGTGTAATCAGCCAAATAATCTCATCCAGAGCCATCTCGAAGTTTTCTGCCCTCATTAACTTTTCTCCCAAGTTGTCCAGCCCGCCGTATCGTTTGGCGATTTCCTTTGTGGCGCGAGTGGACAAAATCAGCTCATATTCTTTGTCGCCGATTTTGATGACAGCGCTTCGTTCGTTATCCATGCATCAAACCTCCAAATCTGTTTCAAATTCAGGTTCGTATACTTCCGTATACCAATCACTGGTCACAACCGGCAGCACATCCACATCATCTTCGTTAACTTCCGCTTTCCATGGATGACGACCATTACCGTCCGGTTTATTACGACGGGAAACAGTACCTTCGATACTTGGTGTTGAAAAGGTGATACTATCACCCTTGGTGGCAAGATTGGTGGACGGAATGCCGAACTTGACGCGGTAAAGCCAGAAGTAGCGATACTTACCATTCGCTTTTTTTGCTCGAAATCCAATAGCGACAGGCTCGCCACCATCCTCTGAAGCAGAGATAAGAACACCGTTTTCATCTGTGGTCGCTCCCGTCAGTTTTGCGGCGACGGTTTTACCAATGTCGTCCACACCAAGGGTCAGTTTGCCGTTCTTGAATTCCTTGATAATTTCGGCGGCACCGTCGTCCGCCCAAAGTGTCGCTTCCGCAAGTTCGATTGATAGTTCAGCTGAGATTGCCTTTGCCAGCATTACCGGAGCGCCGTAGGTTTCGTAACCCGTTGTAGGTGCTTCGGTGATTGGTGCGTAGTAGAGTTTATCAAGCCCAATTGTAGCCATGTTAAAGTTCCTCCGTTTCGTATTCTTTCGCCACATCGATGGCGTAGTGGTGATAGCCGGTGTCATCCTCGTGTCCGATATACCGGCGGTCGGTAATAACAAAATCAGCCTGGAGGAGCATCCTCACAAGCTGATTTTTTCTTTGTAAATAGTTGTTTTTACTGAACAGCGAGATTCTGACTTCGCTTACATCCGCCAGCGGCTTATTATCTCCGTAAACGGCAAAGGTGTCAGTAAGCGGGGTCAGTACCAGGTATTCATCAGGAGGTACTCCGCTGAAGACGCCTGTTTCGACAGGGATATTTGCGGCTTCAAACAGTGTGTTCAGTTCAGATAATATGCTCATAGCTTCTCAATCTCACTTTCCAGCTTATTGGTCATAGCCTCGATGCAAGCACCTTTTGATCTGTTTTTGGCAGGTTTCAGAAAAGGCTTCGGAGGCTGGCCATGCTTTCCGTACTCGAGGATGTTGGCAAGTTTGGCATTGCTGCCGCCGTCAGAGCGCGGCTCTGCAAATCCTATTTTCACGTTGAAATTACCATCTCTGTCCTGCTTTGCCGGAGATACACCAAGCGCAGATTCAAGTTCTCCGGTGGAGCGGCTTTCAACCTTTGTGTTTTTACCGATTACAGAGGAAAGATTGCTTTTTACCTTGTCGTATACGACTTCGGCACCGGCTTCAAGAACCTTCGGTATGATCTCATCGGTTTTTTCTGCCAACCTTGACACTTTGAGCAGGAATTCCTCCGGCATCTTGAAATTGACCTTAGCCATCAACGTTCACCGCCAATACTTCAAGATACATTCCACGGCCCTTTACATTTTCAACCGAGTATATGTTGTAGCGTTTGCCTTCGCAGACGATAACATGGCGGTTGTGAAGAGCAAGTCCTGGAATCGTGCGGAGACGGAACAAGGCATTCACTTCATCTGACTGCGCCATGTTACGCCATTTTTCCGTAGAGTTTTTCTGCTCAAAATACGCCCTGACTGACGCAAGAACAGTATCGCCGTGAATAACAAAACCGTCAGCATCCTTCGTGGGTTCGGTTGAGATAATATCGATGAAGGTTTTCATTTTTCCAAAACTCATACTCACACCTTCCAATCCCGGTCAAGTTTAAGAAGAAGGTTGACCGTATTCCATACCTGCTGTCCAGCCTGCACATTGTCGGCAAAAAAGCCACCGGTGCTGCCGTCCCGGCTCTCATAAAAATGGGACGACAGCATAATGACAGCCTGCTCTGTGGTAGGCGGCATAGGATGGTTCTTGTAGAATTTCTCCGGAAGGTGCTGATAGCTTTCGGCATAGGATACGGCGGCGGTGATGTACATCTGCAGGAGTTCATCGTCCGCCGTATGCTCAAGAATAAGATTTGCCTTTACTTTTTCAAGCAGTGTCATACCGCCACAGTCCTTTCCTTATTCTTCAGTTTCCGGTTCCGCGATGACAACAGAGAATGCGGCAGTTGGATAACCGGATGCCCAGAGCGTGAACGACTTCGGCTGATTTACGATTTCGTCGCACTTCAGCCACATCACAATATCTCCGGCCTGCCCACCGACAGCAGCAGCCTCAGCTACATCGGCTGAGGTCAGCTGACTGCCGTTATACTTAACTGCCGTGATGGCAGGAAGTCCTGTTGTTATGAGGATGGCAACCCATTTGTGGGTTCCTTGCGCGGGATTCAAGCTTTCATACGCAATCAGCTCGTCAACCGGAACAGTGACTGTAATGACATTGTCCTCGATAGTGATAGATTCGACTTTGCCTTGATTGGCTGTCATATCTTCGCTCAGAGCAGTGGTGACATTAGCAGCTGAGACATTCCATGTATCGGGTTTCATCAGTCCTGCGTCTTTCAATTTCAAAAGCAGCGCGTTGAGGTCGTCCTTGAGTCCGGCAACATTTGTAGCAGTACTCGCGGCTTGATTCGGTGCAGAAGGAAGCCCCGTTACCGAGGCTCCCTCCTTAATTTCAAGCGTTCCGCCGATTACTGTTTTCTCGCCGCCCTGTTCGGTGTAGTTTTTCGTGTTATAACTCATACCGCACCTCCGTTAAGCCTTCTGCTGGAGCACCTTGATAGCCTCCGGCAGAATGAGTTTGCCGTCAACACGCTGGGTGGCAACAAAGCCTACCTGACCGGTTGCAGCGTAGAGCTCATTGAGTCTCTTAAACACACGTCCCTGGCGGTCGGCTACCCAGTAATAACTGAAATCGCCGAACACGATGCTCTTTGCGCCTGAGGCAATTGCGGGTACATATGCCGAGGTATACAGCGGACGGTTCAAAATGGTGTCAGGAGTGCCGGCCTGCAGAGAGGGCTGCCAGAGATACTGACCGTTGCCGTCCTTCAGCTTGCGGATCGCCTTTACGGTGGCGTCGTTCATGACGAACACTGCTTTGTTTCTATAAGGTGCTTTCAGCGAATAGAACAGGTCGAGCATTTCTTCAATCGTGATAGCCGCAGCACCCGCTGTGGTCACACCGACTTGAGCACCGCCGGTTGCAGCGAGGATGCCGGTCGGTTTACCGGAGCCGTCTCCCGTGAAAAAGGCTTCTTCTTCCTTGCTGCCGATACGCCTTGCGAACTCCCTCGAAATATAGGATTCAAGAGGAAATACACTGTCGTTCAGCAGTTCCTCGGAAACCTTGATCATTGTTCCAAGTTTGTAAGCGCCGATAGAAACCTGACCGAAGCTGTCGTCACTATCGAGGATAGCGCCTTCCTCATCGATCCAGGAGGCTGTACCCTTTGAAGCTACGACCGGAATCTTACGATCCCCTGAGGAAGTGGTAATGACCTTTGCCAGTCTACGGAAAATGTTCTCTTCATCAAGAGCCTCTACAAGTGTGCGTTCGAACTCGTCAGGGACAAGGTATCCGCCTTCAGAATCGGTGCCGATCTGCAGAGCATTTTTCACGATAGGATCAAGGCCCTCACCGGCGCGGGTACGCATTGCATTCCAGAATGCTTTTCTGTACTCATCAGATGCTCTGCCTGTTTTGGTTTCCACACCAAGAACGGTAGGCTTGCCGGTAAGGGGTGTGTTCAGGGGCTTTGAAAGCTCACGGTCAAGGGCTTCCTGCTTTTCAAGGCGGTCAATTTCTTTCCCGAGAGCGACTACGTCGGCTTCCATTTTCTCATAAGTAGCGGTGTCTTCAGGGGAAACCAGACCGTCAGTACCGCGCTTGGTATCGAGAAAAGCCTTAGCGGCTTCCCATGCCTTGGCGCGCTTTTCGCGCAGTTCAAGAATTTTGTTCATTGATATTACCTCCATAATATTTAGTGCGAAATTAAAGAGAGCCGCTTCTCAAGCGACTCAATAGGTGTGCCTTTGTTCTGTTTGGGTATCTTGGGTTTGACCTTGCTCAGCAGTGAGTTCGTTACCGCTCTGCGGCTGAAAGCATAGGTTACATCGTCCGATTGAACTCTCTTTTTATCATCCTCCAGAATGCCGTCGGCAAAGCCTAATTCAATTGCTTTGTTGGCATTTAGCCAGGTTTCAGCATCCATGAGGTGAGAGAGCTTCGCACGGGACTGTCCGGTTTTGATTTCATAGGCATTGATGATGCTTTCTTTGACTTCGTCCAGCATGGCGATGGCTTTCAGCATTTCTTCGCTGTCGCCGATTGCGATTGTAAGCGGGTTATGCACCATCATGAGGGCTGTTGGGGCCATCAACACCTCAGTTCCCGCCATTGCGATAACGCTTGCTGCCGACGCCGCAATACCATCGATTTTTACAGTGACTTTGCCTTTGTAATCCATGAGCATGGTATAGATCTGACTCGAAGCGATACAGTCGCCGCCGGGAGAGTTGATCCAAATAACAATGTCACCCTCACCGGCATCCAAATCAGCTTTGAAAGCCTTAGGGGTGACATCGTCGTCGAACCATGACTCTTCGGCAATTGTTCCGTCCAGATAGAGTGTTCTGATACCAGAATCTTCATCCCGCGCCCAGTTCCAGAATTTCTTCATTCGGTTGTTTCCTCCATTCCTTTTGAATTTGCGAACGCGCCTGCGTCCTGTAATTTGGTCATCGCACCGTTGATGAGGTAAAGATCGCCGCCAAGTTCAGCAGGGATGCGGTCGAGGTTTTCAAGTTCACGGATATCGTTCGCGCTCATCCATCCGTTTTGTCTTGCAGTCGCATAACCGCTCATGCGGCTTGCGTAGTCGCCGCGCAGAAGTCCGTCAACGTTGAACTTGATAAATACTGTAGGTTTTTCGCTGTCGGAAAGCAGGACGCGGCACATGGACTGTTCCCAGCGCACCACCCACGGGTCGAGCGTGTATTTCACAAACTCAAGGCTCTGCTGCTCGATGTTGCTGAAGGACGACTTTTCAAGATCGGCGAGCATATGCGGAGGCACTCTGAAAATACGGGCAATCTCATTGATCTGAAACTTCCGTGTTTCCAGGAACTGCGCCTGTTCCGGTGAAATCCCGATGGGCTGATACTTCATGCCTTCCTCGAGCACGGCCACCCTGTGTGAGTTGGCAGAGCTATAAACTGTCAAGGAAAAATGTATAAAAAGTATTAAATAATTATGTACAACTATTCTCCTTGCTTCATATGATCCTTTAATCTGTATGACTTTCCAGATATAGATATTACATGTGCATGGTGCAATACCCTGTCAAGTATTGCATTGGCTACAACTGCGTCATAGAATACACCATCCCATTCGTTGAAATTCATGTTTGTTGTAAGAATGGTACTTTTTCTCTCATATCTCATATCTATAAGCTGAAAAAACATATTAGAATCTTCTTTATCAATGGGTAAGTAGCCAAGTTCATCAATGATAAGTAGTCTGTAATGGCAGAAGTGTCTGAGTCTTACATCAAGTCTGTTTTCCAGTTTTGCTTTCTTTAGTTGCTGCAATAAATCATGACATTTGATAAAATATGTGCTAGTACGTTTCTTTGCTGCAGCTATTCCTATTGATGTTGCCAGATGAGTCTTTCCAACACCACTTGGACCAAGAAATACTATATTCTCATTTCTTTCAAGAAAACCAAGCGTGCAAAGTTCTTGTATTTCTTGCTGATTTACTGACGGCTGAAAATTGAAATCATAATCTTTCAATTCCTTTACAAAAGGAAATGCTGCTGCTTTAATCATAGATCTAGATGCTTTGGCCTCCTTAAAATCAACTTCGTAATTACTAAGTCTCAGTAGTCCTTCTGTAAACGAAAGATTGTTGGATGTCACAAAATTAGATATTTCATCAAGATGAATTACCATTTGCCCAAGACCAAGAATTTCCATGTTCCGGCATAGCTGGTTGTATGTACTGTTATTCATAACTATATACTTCTCCTATAACCTGTAAGTTTTCTTTTGCCCGCTCATTTATATTTTCTTCCTTAAATGCATGCGATTTTCTTGCTATAGCAGTATAGTGTTCTGTAAAATAATTTAGTTTCTTTTTACTAAGGGTATGGATAGTTATTAATTCCATGTTATAATAAACATGTATGTAACCATCATACACTTGTAAAGTAAGAGTTTTTCCAATGTATTCTGGTGGTACAGAATACTGGCATTCATTATGGTTGAACATGCTGGATGAATTTACTTTTACTTTATGTGGAGTTATTTGATAAGGCTTTCTTATGGTATCGGCTGGTAAGCTTCCTAAGAAAGCTTTTTCCTTGTTGAAATACATTAATGGAATACGACCTGTACCTTGATTTACCTGCATGTTTACTCTGTTATTTATTCGTGTGACCAACTCATTAAGTTCCTTGTAATCAAGTTTTCCATTGTAGGCTCTTATCTCATCAAGTAGTTTCATTGGTGCTTCTACTTTGGCTTTTGTTCTTGGTCTTCCTGCAATACAAGGGTGCACCTTAAAACCATAATCATCCGCAAACTGCTTAAATTTTATATTTATTTTCCCTTCTGTATACTCTGTTCTTGGCTCATCCATAACTGTTTTCATATTATCGGTGACAATCTCACTTGGAACACCTCCAAACGTGTTAAACGCATCATCAAGGAATGAAAATAATATGTCCTGTGTTTTTGATAGAGATACCCTGTATACTCTAAAACGTGAGTATGACAGCAATAATACAAATATGTTTACTTCTATTATTTCACCTGTTGAAAGAGTAAATCGTATAGACTCTTTCCAGTCTAGTTGTGCTTGTTGACCCATTCCTGTTTCATAACGTATGGTTACGTTATTTGCGTTTGAAGGTCTGCTTTTTTTGAAATATGAGTCTAGTTCAGGATATTTTCTTAGATAGTAGCAGAAATTCACATAAGACCCTTCATAAGAATGATTGTCTACTAGGTATTGCCATAAAACTCTTCTGTAATAAAATATCTGCTGGCTGTTATCAGATAGAAGCTCTGCGATAATGTCATAGTAAGCAGTGATACAATTCACGCATTCTCTGGATTTGGCCTTATGAAAGCCATTAATGTATTTATCAACTGTACGCCTATCGACATCAAGTTCCCTTGCGATCTGGCTTTTATTAACCTTCAATGTTGTGTCCTCCATAAATGGTTTTAACTTATAAAGATCCTTGACAGTTTGAATATTTAAATCTGTTATGATACTACTTTTGATAATCATTAGGGTACCTCCTTTTGTACCCTGTAATCATACCATTTGTACATTTTTATTTAATATTATTTGTACATTATTAATTATAACTTTATACATGAGGATAAGCGGGAGCTTGCCAGCATCGAGCGCTTCTTCCGTTCCAGCTGGTTTAGCACGTTGACAAGCATCAATCCAGAAATGCTGATCTCCAAACTGAGAAAGGAGAAGGTTCGCTATGAATACTAAGACATACCTTTCTCAAGCGCGTTATCTGGACATGCGTATCAAGTCAAAGCTCCAGCAGATAGAGTCCTTGAACGAACTGGCGACAAGCTGCTCCTCTGTCCTAACAGGCATGCCTCGCAATCCTAATATTGGTGGCTCCAAAATGGCGGATGCTGTGTACAAGATGATTGATTTACAGAATGAACTAAAGCGCGACATTGAAGCGTTGGTAGATTTGAAAAAGGAAATCATGAACACGATCCGACTGGTAACTGATGCCGAGCAGCAGACGCTCTTGGAAAAGCGATACCTTTGCTTTCTTTCATGGGAAAAGATCGCGGTCGAAATGCATTATAGTATCCAGCACATCTACCGAATGCACGACGAGGCTTTGAATGTCGTGGACACAATCCTGTCCATGAGAGTAAATGAGAGCGAATGAGAGTAGCCTCTCATGATAGTATTAAAATGGCAAAAGAATAAAGACAGGCCTTCGCAGGAGCAATTCCGTGAGGGCTTTCTTTTTACCCACAAGGAGGTGAACCGATGCCGTATAAACCCAAGCGTCCCTGTGCCTATCCCGGCTGCGGTCGGCTCGCTGTGCGTGAGCAATACTGTGCCGAGCATCAGAAGGTCATGGACAAACAGTACAACCAGTATGGGCGTGACCCCGCTTCCAACAAACGCTACGGTCGTAGCTGGAAACGAATCCGTGATCGCTACATCAAAGCACATCCACTCTGCGAAGAGTGTCAGAAGCAAGGAAGGCTGACGCCCGCAGAGGAAGTCCACCACATCCTTCCGCTTTCTCGTGGTGGCACCAACGTCGAGGACAATTTAATGTCGCTGTGTCATAGCTGCCATGCCCGCATCACCGTGAAAATGGGCGATCGCTGGCATGACAGATGACCCGGTGGGGGTATCAGAATCTCTACATTCTTTTCAAGCGGACAGCGGCGTGGGGCTTCGTGTTGAAAAACGCGCTTTCAAACAAGGGAATAGCCCCAGCCAGCAAAGTGAGGTGATATTTTTGGCAAAAGACGGTACCAACCGTGGAGGCGCTCGTATCGGCGCGGGCGCAAAAAAGAAACCATTAGCCGACAAAATCGCCGAGGGCAATCCCGGATGTAGAACACTGACGGTCATGGAGTTTTCAAACACTGCCGATCTGCATGGTCAGGCAATGCCAGAGCCCAATAAAATGCTCGAAGCTGTCCAAAAGGATGGCAAGACACTTGTTGCAGGTGAGATATATAAAAACACCTGGCAATGGTTGAATGAGCGTGGCTGTGCGATGCTCATTTCTCCGCAGCTTCTGGAGCGGTACGCCATGAGCGTAGCCCGATGGATTCAATGTGAAGAAGCGGTTACCGAATATGGCTTTCTGGCCAAGCATCCCACAACGGGTAATGCGATTCAAAGTCCGTATGTGGCAATGGGCCAGAACTATATGAACCAGACAAACCGTCTGTGGATGGAGATTTTCCAAATTGTAAAGGAAAACTGCACTGGTGAATACAGCGGCACAAACCCGCAGGATGATGTAATGGAGCGGCTTTTAACCGCCCGGAAAGGAAAATGATATGGTAAAATACTTAACTGCCGAGAGCGTCTGCAAAGGTCACCCGGATAAACTCTGCGACCTGATTGCTGACAGCATTCTCGATGCTTGTCTACGCAAAGATAAATCTTCACGTGTGGCCTGCGAGGTCATGGCTACAAAAGGCAAGATCATCGTAGCGGGCGAAATCACCTGCTCGAAGAAAGTGGATATCCGCTGGGTGGTCCGCAGAGTTCTGGAGGATGTCGGTTATAATCCTTGGAAGTTCGCGGTGTTTGTATTCGTCCACCAGCAAAGTAAGGATATCGCCGGTGGTGTGGATCGAGCACTGGAGTCTCGCTCCGGGGACACCTCTTGGTATTCCATGCTCGGCGCTGGCGACCAGGGCACTGTTTATGGTTATGCCACAGATGAAACGGTTGAAAAGCTACCGCTTCCGCTCGTATACGCTCATACCATTTGCCGGAAGCTTGATAGCACCATGAAAAATGGTGTCATCAAAGGGATCGGCCCTGATGGAAAAGCACAAGTTACCATCGAGTATGAGGATAACACACCTAAGCGTATCAAAACAATCGTAGTTTCCGTACAGCATCGCGCTGACAAGGATTTAGAGGTTCTCCGCAGCGAGATCATCTCTCAAGTGCTGTGGCCGGTATTCGAGAAGTTTCCATTTGATGATGACACCGAAATCCTCATCAATCCCTCCGGCCGTTTTGTCGAGGGTGGTCCTGCTGCTGATACAGGTTTAACCGGCCGAAAGATTATGGTCGATAGCTATGGGGGTCTTGCTGCTCATGGCGGCGGAGCGTTCTCCGGTAAAGATCCAACGAAGGTTGACCGCTCCGGTGCATACATGGCAAGAGCTGTCGCGAAGAACATTGTCTGGTGTGGTTATGCTAAACGCTGTCAAGTAGCTATCTCCTATGCAATCGGTAAGGCTGACCCCGTTGCAGTTGAGATTGAGACCTTCAGTACAGGTACGGTTTCTGATGAAGTACTCAGAAAAGCTGTCCTTGAGGTTTTTAACCTGCGTCCTGCTGCAATTATCGAAACACTGAGTTTACGTGATGCTATCTATGCCGATACAGCGACCTATGGCCATTTCAGTGGAACACTCTCTCGCTGGGAATGGCTGGACTGTTATAAAGAACTACAGGAGGCGGTAAAGAAATATGCTGATTGAGAAAAAGAATACCGCCGAGCTTCTGCCTGCGGAGTACAATCCACGAAAGGATTTAAAACCCGGCGACCCTGAATATGATAAGCTAAAGCGTTCAATTGAACAATTCGGATACGTCGAGCCGGTCATCTGGAATAAGGTGACCGGCCGTGTTGTAGGTGGGCACCAGCGTCTAAAGGTGCTCATCGACATGGGGATCACTGAGGTCGAGTGTGTGGTAGTCGAGATGGATGCCGAAAAGGAAAAAGCCCTCAACATCGCACTGAACAAGATATCCGGCGAATGGCATAAAGAAAAGCTGGCACTGCTCATTGCTGATCTGCAGGGTGCGGACTTCGATGTATCTCTCACAGGCTTCGACCCTGCTGAACTGGATGCTCTGTTCAAGGATAGTATTAAAGATGGCATCCATGACGATGATTTTGACGTGGAAACAGAGCTAAAGAAGCCGCCGATCACAAAGCTCGGTGACATATGGACGCTCGGTCGGCACAGGCTGGTCTGCGGCGACAGTACCAAGGCAGACACCTTTGATTTACTGATGGCTGGGGTCAAAGCTAATCTTGTCATTACCGACCCACCCTACAACGTCAACTACGAAGGTAATGCTGGGAAGATCAAGAACGATAACATGGCAAATGATGCCTTTTATAGCTTCCTGCTTTCTGCTTTTCAAAACACCGAAGCCGTCATGGCGGATGATGCAAGCATCTATGTTTTCCACGCCGACACCGAAGGGCTAAATTTCAGGAGAGCCTTTTCGGATGCCGGTTTTTATTTGTCCGATTGCTGCATCTGGAAAAAGCAATCGCTGGTACTGGGGCGCTCTCCATACCAATGGCAGCACGAGCCTGTGCTCTACGGCTGGAAGAAAAACGGAAAGCATCAGTGGTACACAGGCCGTAAGGAAACCACCATTTGGGAGTTCGATAAGCCCAAGAAGAATGGCGACCACCCGACAATGAAACCTATCCCGCTGCTGGCGTATCCCATTATGAACAGTTCAATGAGTAATACGCTGGTGCTCGACCCCTTCGGCGGCAGCGGCAGTACGCTCATCGCCTGCGAACAGAGCGATCGCTCCTGCTACACCATAGAGCTCGACGAAAAATTCTGTGACGTCATCGTAAAACGCTACATCGAGCAGGTCGGCTCGGTGGACAAGGTTTCTGTTCAGCGCGATGGGCTGTTGTATTCGTATGCGGAGGTGACTGCTGGGGAGGATTGCAATCCTTGATGATGACCTGATTTGGACACCACGATATGAAGTACAAATAAGCGTAGATTTTCCGACTCGATTTGGTACATATATTTCTCAAAAGCGACTTGCTATTATGTGCGTTTAGAGTGATGTATGTATGTACCAAAACGAAGGAGGTTTTGATTTATGGAGTTCAAATTTAATGTTACAGGTAGCGACCGCAAACGGCTGGTAGCGTCGATCACAGAAATTACCGAGTGCCAGGCAAAATACCAGGGCGCACCAAGCTTTGCTTACGCGGTGGACTACATCACCATCGACAAGAATGGCACAGTGAGCTTCGATGACCGCGTCGATAGCGACAAGATTGAGATGCTGATCGAGGCGCTGCTTGAAAAGGGCTTCGAGCTGGAAGCTCAGATGGAGGATGAAACCGAAGACGCTGGTGACTCGCTCATCCTTTCCTATCCACGTAAGGATATCAGCGATACAGCACTGGAAAACCTGCGCTTGCTGGTAGCAAGCAAGGAATCACTCATCAAGAAGGCGCTGGGCACGGACGCGCTGCCGATTGATGTCACAGACGAAGTAATTAGTTTCCCGTGGTTTGTGGGCCTACCACAGCCAGAGGAAATCAATGCCTACGCCCACTTCACCGGAAAGCTCATCGACATGGCGAAAACACAGAAGCGCGTCACCTCTAAGGAAAAGAATATCGACAACGAAAAGTACGCATTCCGCTGCTTCTTGCTACGTCTTGGTTTTATCGGTGACGAGTACAAAGCGGCAAGAAAGATACTGCTTCGCAATCTTTCCGGCAGCGGCGCGTTCAGGAGCGGCAATCCGAAGGTGAAGAAGCTGGTCGAGCGCATCGAAGCAGACACATGTCTCTACGACGATGTGATGAGCCTGCAGGACACGGAGGTGACTGAAAATGAATAACCACTTTCCTTCAAGAGAGCTCGTCGAGAACCTCCGAAAGCATTACCCAGTTGGATGCCGTGTGCAACTGGTTCGCATGGATGATCCGCAAGCGCCTCCGGTCGGCACAAAAGGCACAGTACGCGGCGTGGACGACATCGGCAGCATAATGGTTGCATGGGACAATGGCTGCGGCCTATCGGTTGCATACGGCGAGGACACATGCAAGGTGGTAAGCGAGGATGAGTGAAACGGTCAAAAAGCAAATTCTCGTTATCCGCGACACTGGCCTTACGAATATGTTCGACGTCCATATGGTGGAGCGTATCGCGAATGACATGGGCTTCTACGAGCTGGTTATATACCTCAAGGAACACCGCAAGGAATATGCGCATTTTATCCTAACCGGCGAAGTATAACTACTAAGTCCGGCATAAAATCTGGGAGCAGCCCTCAGCGGGGCTGTTTCTCGTACATGTAAATTTAAGGCACCGAATGGTGTCTATTTTTATGCAATGAAGGAGGCGATGGCGTATCAGACGACTTAAGAAATACTCTCCGACGCGTTTTAAAGCGGCGGATTCTACCTACGACAAGGCGGCCGCCGACTATGCTGTTGCTTTTATCGAAGCCCTCTCACATACCAAAGGCACGTGGGCCGGTAAACCTTTTGAGCTTATCGACTGGCAGGAACAGATTATTCGTGACATCTTTGGAACACTCAAACCCAATGGCTACCGACAATTTAACACCGCCTATGTGGAAATTCCGAAGAAGATGGGTAAATCTGAACTTGCCGCCGCTGTAGCACTCCTGCTCACTTGTGGCGACGGAGAAGAACGTGCCGAGGTCTACGGCTGTGCTGCTGATCGGAATCAGGCATCAATAGTATTCAATGTAGCGGCTGACATGGTGCGGATGTGTCCGGCCCTTGCAAAAAGGGTTAAAATTCTTGATTCCATGAAGCGGCTAATCTATCAGCCGACCGGGAGTATCTATCAGGTGCTGTCTGCCGACGTTGGCAACAAGCATGGGTTTAACACTCACGGTGTGGTGTTTGATGAGCTTCATACCCAGCCCAACCGAAAGTTATTTGATGTTATGACTAAGGGGAGCGGTGATGCGAGAATGCAGCCGTTATATTTTCTTATCACTACGGCTGGTGACAATCAAAACAGCATTTGCTGGGAGGTCCACCAGAAGGCACTGGATATTATCGATGGCCGTAAGACTGACCCAACCTTCTACCCCGTCATATACGGCGCTGCGCAGGAGGATGACTGGACTGATCCGAAGGTGTGGAAAAAAGCAAACCCCTCCCTTGGCATTACGGTGAGTATGGAAAAAGTAAAAGCTGCATTTGAATCAGCAAAACAGAATCCCGCCGAGGAGAATAGCTTTCGCCAGCTTCGCTTGAACCAGTGGGTCAAGCAGGCTGTACGCTGGATGCCGATGGACAAATGGGATGCCTGCTCTTTTGCAGTTGACCCGGAAGCCTTACGTGGGCGAGTTTGCTACGGTGGCCTTGACCTATCTTCTTCCACAGATATCACCGCTTTTGTGCTTGTTTTCCCACCAATAGACGAGGATGACAAGTATATCATACTTCCGTTCTTTTGGATACCGGAGGACAATATCGATTTACGAGTCAAACGCGACCATGTGAACTACGACCTGTGGTCGAAGCAGGGCTTCCTACAAACCACCGAAGGTAATGTCGTCCATTACGGGTACATTGAAAAATTTATTGAACAGCTCGGTGAGAAATACAACATTCGTGAAATAGCCTTTGACCGCTGGGGAGCTGTGCAGATGGTACAGAACCTTGAGGGTATGGGTTTTACAGTTGTTCCGTTCGGCCAGGGCTTCAAGGATATGTCCCCACCGACCAAGGAACTCATGAAGCTAACCTTAGAGCAGAAACTTGCTCACGGTGGTCACCCTGTTCTGCGCTGGATGATGGATAACATCTATATTCGCACTGATCCGGCGGGCAACATCAAAGCGGACAAAGAGAAATCTACCGAGAAAATCGATGGCGCAGTCGCCACCATTATGGCGCTTGACCGGGCAATACGATGCGGAAATGTTACGAGCGAAAGCGTGTATGACTCGCGCGGACTGCTCGTTTTTTAATTGGAGGTAAATGGCTATGAACATCTTTCAAGGAATATTCAAAGCACGTGATAAGCCTAAGGATGCCCTTGGCGGCGGACGCTACGACTTTTTCTTTGGGAGTACAAACTCAGGAAAGCCGGTCAACGAACATACTGCCATGCAGATGACTGCGGTTTATTCCTGCGTGAGAATACTTTCCGAAACACTGGCGGGTCTTCCGCTTCATGTATATAGGTACAATGACAGCGGAGGTAAAGAGAAATATCTGAAACACCCGTTATATAAGCTACTCCATGACGAGCCAAATCCGGAGATGACTTCATTTGCGTTCCGAGAAACGCTGATGAGTCATCTTTTATTATGGGGCAATGCCTATGCGCAGATTATACGTAATGCTAAGGGTGAGGTCATTTCCCTCTATCCGCTGGTGCCGAACAAGATGACAGTCGACCGTGATGCAAACGGCCGGCTTTTCTATTTATATCAGCGCAGCTTGGAGGACGTACCTTCACTCGGCAAAGACAACCAGGTTTATCTTGCCCCTGCCGATGTCCTGCATATTCCGGGCTTGGGCTTTGACGGTCTGGTTGGCTATTCACCCATTGCAATGGCAAAGAACGCGGTAGGCCTCGCCATCGCCACAGAGGAATACGGAGCTAAGTTCTTTGCTAATGGGGCTGCACCGGGCGGTGTGCTTGAACATCCCGGCACGATTAAGGACCCGCAGAAGGTCAAGGAATCCTGGAATGCCGCTTACCAAGGCTCTGCCTATAAAGTTATAATTAATAATGTACAAATAATATTAAATAAAAATGTACAAATGGTATGATTACAGGGTACAAAAGGAGGTACCCTAATGATTATCAAAAGTAGTATCATAACAGATTTAAATATTCAAACTGTCAAGGATCTTTATAAGTTAAAACCATTTATGGAGGACACAACATTGAAGGTTAATAAAAGCCAGATCGCAAGGGAACTTGATGTCGATAGGCGTACAGTTGATAAATACATTAATGGCTTTCATAAGGCCAAATCCAGAGAATGCGTGAATTGTATCACTGCTTACTATGACATTATCGCAGAGCTTCTATCTGATAACAGCCAGCAGATATTTTATTACAGAAGAGTTTTATGGCAATACCTAGTAGACAATCATTCTTATGAAGGGTCTTATGTGAATTTCTGCTACTATCTAAGAAAATATCCTGAACTAGACTCATATTTCAAAAAAAGCAGACCTTCAAACGCAAATAACGTAACCATACGTTATGAAACAGGAATGGGTCAACAAGCACAACTAGACTGGAAAGAGTCTATACGATTTACTCTTTCAACAGGTGAAATAATAGAAGTAAACATATTTGTATTATTGCTGTCATACTCACGTTTTAGAGTATACAGGGTATCTCTATCAAAAACACAGGACATATTATTTTCATTCCTTGATGATGCGTTTAACACGTTTGGAGGTGTTCCAAGTGAGATTGTCACCGATAATATGAAAACAGTTATGGATGAGCCAAGAACAGAGTATACAGAAGGGAAAATAAATATAAAATTTAAGCAGTTTGCGGATGATTATGGTTTTAAGGTGCACCCTTGTATTGCAGGAAGACCAAGAACAAAAGCCAAAGTAGAAGCACCAATGAAACTACTTGATGAGATAAGAGCCTACAATGGAAAACTTGATTACAAGGAACTTAATGAGTTGGTCACACGAATAAATAACAGAGTAAACATGCAGGTAAATCAAGGTACAGGTCGTATTCCATTAATGTATTTCAACAAGGAAAAAGCTTTCTTAGGAAGCTTACCAGCCGATACCATAAGAAAGCCTTATCAAATAACTCCACATAAAGTAAAAGTAAATTCATCCAGCATGTTCAACCATAATGAATGCCAGTATTCTGTACCACCAGAATACATTGGAAAAACTCTTACTTTACAAGTGTATGATGGTTACATACATGTTTATTATAACATGGAATTAATAACTATCCATACCCTTAGTAAAAAGAAACTAAATTATTTTACAGAACACTATACTGCTATAGCAAGAAAATCGCATGCATTTAAGGAAGAAAATATAAATGAGCGGGCAAAAGAAAACTTACAGGTTATAGGAGAAGTATATAGTTATGAATAACAGTACATACAACCAGCTATGCCGGAACATGGAAATTCTTGGTCTTGGGCAAATGGTAATTCATCTTGATGAAATATCTAATTTTGTGACATCCAACAATCTTTCGTTTACAGAAGGACTACTGAGACTTAGTAATTACGAAGTTGATTTTAAGGAGGCCAAAGCATCTAGATCTATGATTAAAGCAGCAGCATTTCCTTTTGTAAAGGAATTGAAAGATTATGATTTCAATTTTCAGCCGTCAGTAAATCAGCAAGAAATACAAGAACTTTGCACGCTTGGTTTTCTTGAAAGAAATGAGAATATAGTATTTCTTGGTCCAAGTGGTGTTGGAAAGACTCATCTGGCAACATCAATAGGAATAGCTGCAGCAAAGAAACGTACTAGCACATATTTTATCAAATGTCATGATTTATTGCAGCAACTAAAGAAAGCAAAACTGGAAAACAGACTTGATGTAAGACTCAGACACTTCTGCCATTACAGACTACTTATCATTGATGAACTTGGCTACTTACCCATTGATAAAGAAGATTCTAATATGTTTTTTCAGCTTATAGATATGAGATATGAGAGAAAAAGTACCATTCTTACAACAAACATGAATTTCAACGAATGGGATGGTGTATTCTATGACGCAGTTGTAGCCAATGCAATACTTGACAGGGTATTGCACCATGCACATGTAATATCTATATCTGGAAAGTCATACAGATTAAAGGATCATATGAAGCAAGGAGAATAGTTGTACATAATTATTTAATACTTTTTATACATTTTTCCTTGACAGTTTATACATAAGAGGTTTGGGCGAATGTGTCCAGCCTCTTTTTATGTTGGATGTTTCTTGAAGCTAATTCTATTAACTTGACTTTATTCCCTAGAAGAGTGATGTATAGTACTAAATTGATAGAAGGGAGCAAATTAAGTGCGTGTAATAAAAATAGAGCCTGCTGCAAAAGCTGAACAACAGAAAAAGAGGGTCTGTGCTTATGCGAGGGTATCCACCGATGGCTACAAGCAGGGTGAATCCTTGGAAAATCAAGTAACCTACTATGAAAAGTTAATCTCGTCAAATCCCGAATACGAATTTGCAGGAATATTTGCAGACAAAGGAATAACTGGAACAAAAGATGATAGACCCGAGTTTCAAAGAATGCTGGAGTTTTGCAGAGAAGGAAAAATAGACTTAATCATAACAAAATCAATATCAAGGTTTGCAAGAAATAGTGCGGTACTACTGAAATATGTAAGGGAATTAAAAGATATAGGTATTGAGGTAAGATTTGAAAAAGAAAATATAGCTACATTATCCGGGGACAGTGAGCTGATGCTTACCGTCCTCTCTTCATTTGCGGAGGAAGAAAGCAGAAGTGTCAGTGAGAATATAAAGTGGCGGTACCGTAAAAAGTTCGAAAAAGGTGAACTAGTTATAAACGCTAATAGGTTTCTTGGATACGATAAGGACGAATATGGAGATTTAATAATAAACCCCAAAGAGGCTGAAATTGTAAAACGTATTTACACAGAGTATCTGAACGGAAACGGTATGTTAAAAATATCAAAGCTGCTTAATTCAGAAGGAATACCGACAGTAACAGGTTCAAAATGGAATGAGGCAAGCATAAGGGATATTCTTAAAAATGAAAAGTACAAAGGGGATGTAATGCTTCAAAAAACCTATACTCCAAGCTATCTAACTAAGCTAAGGAAAATAAATAGAGGTCAGGTTGATAGCTATTACATAGAAGATAACCATTCACCAATAGTTACAAAGGAAGCATGGGAGAGAGTGCAGCTTGAAATGCAAAAACGTGCTGAAGCAAAAGGAAACTCAATAGGCTCAATAAAATGTCTTAATCGCTATCCACTGTCAGGAATTCTTTTCTGCAGCAAGTGCGGTTCTCCATTGAGACGTAGAACATGGAACAGTAAAAACTCCTGTAAAAAGATAGTATGGCAATGCAGTAACTATGTTAAAAATGGTAAAGATGCCTGTGAAGGAACAGTAATTAATGATGAGATTATAGGCAGTCTTAATATAACGGAACCAACGATTGTGAAGGAGGAAATCCAAAATGGCAAGAAGCATTACAGTTATACCAGCAAGGGCAAACAGAACAAATACGGCACAGAATGCTGAACCGCAGAAGAAGAGAATGGCGGCATACTGCAGGGTATCAACCGACCAAATAGAGCAGCTGTCCAGCTATGAGGCGCAGGTAAATTATTATACTACATATATATGTAACCACCCTGACTTTAAATTCGCAGGGATATATGCGGACGAGGGTATCACAGGGACTAACACAAAAAAGCGTGAGCAGTTTAACAGAATGATTAAAGACTGCAAAGCAGGAAAAATTGATGTGATAATAACCAAATCTATATCAAGATTCGCACGCAACACTTTAGATTGCTTGAACTATGTTAGAATGCTGAAGGAACTTGGAATAGAGGTAATATTTGAGAAGGAGAACATACGGACTTTAGATTCAAAGGGTGAGGTGCTGTTAAGCATACTTTCCAGCCTTGCACAGGAGGAAAGTTTTTCCATAAGTCGAAACAGCACATGGGGCATCAGAAGGCGGTTTGAGCAGGGTAAAGTCATAGTCAACCACACGAAATTTATGGGTTATGATAAGGATGAAAATGGCAACCTTGTTATAAATGAAAGGCAGGCTAAGGTGGTAAAGCGGATATATACCGATTATCTTGATGGAAAAGGTCCGAACAGGATAGCACGGGAACTTGAAAAAGGTGGAGTACTGAACTGGAATGGAAAAGCAAAATGGTATGAGGGCAGTATCAGGAAAATGTTAAGTAACGAAAAGTACAAAGGGGATGCTTTGTTGCAAAAGACATATACCGTTGATTTTCTTTCCAAAAAGAGAGTTATAAATAAAGGTGAAGTGCCAAAATATTATGTTGAAGAAAGCCATCCTGCAATTATTGATAATAATACATGGGAAGCCGTTCAGTTTGAAATGAAACGGCGAAAGATATTTGCAAAAAAGCATGGACTGCATAAGTATGACTATGCTACTGACAATAACCCGTTTGCAGGAAAAGTTATATGTGGTTACTGCGACAGTACATTTGGCAGAAAGGTCTGGAATTCTAATGATGAAAGATTAAAAAGAACTATCTGGCAGTGTAGCAACAAATACAAGATTAAAGGAAAAATAGGGTGTGGGAACAGGCATATTAATGATGGCATCTTATATGAGGCATTTGTTAATTCTTTTAATGCAATTTTGAAGAATAAGGATTACTTTATGAGTAAATGGAAGGAACATTTACAAAGTGATAACCCGCTTCAAAAGTATAGAGCAAAGCAGTTTATGAATATTATAAAAGACGCAGAGCCATTAGAAAAATTTGATGTGGAATTGTATTTTAAAATAATAGAAAAGTTGACAGTGTTTGAGGAAGAAAAGATAATTATGACTTTTCTTGATGGCACTGAGATTGAGTGTGAAATTGATTAAAGTATAGTAGTAAATAAAAAATAGGCAACTTAAGGTGGAATTATTCAACTTTAAGTTGCCTATTTTTTTATGAAAAAAAACATATTATAAATAATTAGTAAAAATACCTCATAAAGTAAGAGAGCGGTATGAAATAAGAACAATGTAAATACTTTTTAAGTATATTTGTAGTAATTAAGTTCATAAGGAGGGTTACATATGAGATAAAAAAAACCTATTTTCAGTCTACTATCCATTTTTATCCAAGCAATTTCATTAACAAGTGAAACATCACCTATTATAAGTCTCTCATCAATATTCAATTCAACTATATGCTTAGCAGCTAGAAAAAGGAAAATTAGAGGCTCTCAAATTATATATGGACAAAAAATTTTTTGCGATGAAGAACTGAAATCAATCATAAAATCAAAATTTATTTGACAATAAGTAGCAACTTTTATATTATATATTTAATTGTATAATATGTATAGAAAATAGGGAAAAAAGTAGAGAAATATATTAAAAATAAACAAATAAGCATTACTGTGGATTGTATGGGGGAATAAGTGAAAAGTTTTAATGTTATAAATAAAAAGGTTAAAGAAACCTATGAGAGTCAGGTTTTTGAAATTATTGCTAATGTGGATTTAAAGAAGTTTATGTCAATTCCAGAGTTTATGCAGGTAATAAAATATCCTGGGAAAATGATACGTTCTACTTTTACATATATTACAGCTAATTTAGCAGGAAAAGAGTACGACTCTAGACTAACTGAACTCACAATTATTATTGAGTTAATACAGGCTGCAAGCCTCATACACGATGATATAATTGACAATGGGGTATATAGAAGAGGGCGAAAAACTATTGTGAATGAGTATGGGCTGCCTTCAGCCTTGCTATTAGGAGACTGTTTAATATTTATTGTAATGAGATTAATAGGCGAGATTAAAACTGGAGAAGTTCAGAAAAAAGAAATATTAAATAGTATATCATCCTGTTTATTGCATATGTATGAAGGTCAAAAGTCGGAAAGTATTTTAGAGGGAAACTATACTATCAGTGAGTTGGAGTATTTTCATGTGATTAGTAATAAGACTTCTATATTTTATTCGATGGCTTGTGAATTAGGTACAATTATTGCTGGAGTCAGTGAAAATTATAGAGCTGCCGTAGTGTCTTATGGATATAATCTTGGTCTAGCATATCAGATACTGGATGATTTAAAGAGTGTCATTTATTTAAGAAATGAGGAAACTGATAAAACTTATCAGACTGATTTAGAAAGAAGACTTGTTACATTACCAACAATTGTAGCTTATAAAATAGGTGATGCCCATCAGAAGGAAATAATACAAAATTTTTATAGCGGAAAATCTTCAAATAAGGAATTGGTAATTGAAATAATTAGCCAAGATATAATTCTGTCCGAAGTAAAGGATAAAATCGTTTATTATATAAAAAAGGCAAAAGCGGATATAAAGGTTTTAAGAAATAATGAGTACAAAATAGCTTTACAAGAATACTGTGATTGTTTACTGGAGGAAGTTCAATGAATATTGATTTAATCGTGAAGGAAATTAAAAGAGAACCAGGAGTGAATATTTGTAAAAATCTTTTAAGAAAAGAAATGGATATTAATTCTGCATCCGATGATTTTAAGCAGGTATTGGATATTCTAAAATCAGAGGATGAATATGTAAGAGTATTTGCTGTTATGTATATGGCTCTGGTATATGAAAAATTAGAATCATGTAGAACAATTATTCACGAAAGGTTTGTAGAGCTTACCAATGATTTGAGTAAAAAATTTATAAGATATGGTTTGATCCCCAGTATTGAATCAATATTGGAAAAGGGTGATCTTGAACTAATCAAATATATAAAAAATAAATTAGCAGATCAGGAGTATCCAGTTTTAGCACGTATATATCTAGAAACATACAGTAAAGTATTGGCTAAAAAAGGTAAAAAGGAAGAAGTTGTTGATTTTTTAGATTCAATAATGGTTTTTATTGTTTCAAATAATTTGGATACTCAGCAGGGGGTAATTTCATCAATTAACAATCTTGGTAAGAAGAATATTATTTTACTGCAAAAATACTTCATGAATTGGATAGAAATCAAGAATATTAACACTTTCTATGTAATCAGAAAAGTATTCGAGCTAAAGATTGGAGATCTAATAGAAATTGAGTTTAAAAAAGCCTGTGAAGAAAAAATGAATAAGTATGAGATGGAAAGAATTCAATTAATCAGTGAGAAATTCAATGATGATAAGAGTAAAACAGAAGTTACTTATCAAGAGATTGTGGTTTCCACTATGCTGCATTTTATTAACTCTCCAATGCTACCATTTAACTGGGGGGCAAATCCCTATCGGGGATGCCTACATGCCTGTGAGTACTGTTATGGAAGAACCAGTCATGAATATTTGGGGCATACTAAAGATGAATTTGAACGAATTATTTATGTAAAAATTAATGCGGATAAAGCTTTAGAAAAGCAGATAATGGTTCCAAAATGGCGAGAAAGTAGAAATAAGTTAATTAACCTTGGCACTGTAACAGATCCATATCAAAAAATAGATGAACACTATGAAATTACACGAAAAATACTGGAGGTACTATATAAGCATAAAAATCCAGTAACAATAACAACAAAGTCTGATTTGGTTATGAGGGACATTGATATTTTAAAAAAGTTAGGTCCATTAACAGATGTAGTGTTTAGCATACCTTCTTTAGACCAATCATTCCTAGATAAAATAGAAAAGAGAGCTGCACCGATTGAGAATCGCTTAAAAGCAATTGAAAAGTTAAAGAAAGCAGGGATTACGGTGGGAGTACTTATGATTCCTATCTTCCCTTATATCACAGATAGTGAAAGTGAAATGGAACATCTGGTTAAGACGTTGGCTGATTATAAAGTCGATTATGTGATACCGGATATTCTCAATTTACGTGGAGATTGCAAATATAAGGTAAAGCAGTTTATAGGTGAATATTATCCGCAATTAACGGAAGATTATGAACGGTTATATGTGAGAGGAACTGATAACCTCTATGTTGATAAGGAGTATCAGAAGAGGATATTTGATTATCTTATGAAAGGCGTTTTAAAAAAATATGGTCTGAATGATTATTCAAAGATGATCAAAGGAAAGTGGTCGTAAATATGAAAAATAAAGAGTATGTCGATTGGGATTTTTTTTGGAAAAGGGTAAAAAAGCATCCCCTTTTTCTTAAATTCCTCTATTTTGTACATTTAAAAAAATACAAAAAGATATTAAAGAAAATTAATTTAAAAGCACCGGATGTTATGGAAATAGGTGCAGGTACTGGTGCGGCAGCTATACATATTCAGGATATATATGGGGGCAGTGTAACGCTTGTTGATAATAATGAAATCGCCTATGAAATGCATAAAAAGCTATTTCATAATAGAACAGGAAGTATAAAATACCTAAAAGAAGACTTTACAAAAATTGCCCAGAGACCGGAATACAATCTGGTAATGAGTGATGGTCTGCTTGAACATTTCAGTAAAAAGGAAGACATAATTGAATTGCATAAATCCTTTACCAAAGCAAATGGGTATATACTAATTTTTGCTCTTAATAATAATTTATTTACAAGATTTTTGGAATTAGGAGAGAAAAAAATGGGCTATTCGGATCCAGTTAACATGGATGAATGCATTCAGTTATGCAAGAAATCAGGTTTAGCAGTAGTGGGAACTGTTAAGTATTTTTTTGAATATGGAATCTTATGTAAGAGGGTAGGTAAAGATGGATAAAAAATGGGAATTGTGGTGGGAAAAAATACTTATTCGTATTCAAAACCAGGATAATCTCACACAGGAAGAAGTGAGAAAAGGATGGGGCTATTTATGGGGAGAATGGAAAAACATTGAGAAAGGGTTTGTAACCAAGAAGTTTTTACCTGAAAAGCTTAGAATGCTTATGTCTTTAAAATCAATTGACCCACTTACGGTTTTGATTGCACCGACTTTCTTAACAGGTATATTTGCAAAAGGAATCACAGTGGCGGAAATGAAAGGATTCATTCAGAGTTTTAAAGATAATGACTGGTTTAATGGATATCAGGATGCTAAGCCCTTCAGTCAAAATCTAATCTATACAAATGGATTTGGTGGCGATGAGATTAAAACAGTTAATGTCTCTACACCATCCATAATAATGGCCGCAGCCGCTGGAGCAAATGTATTAAAAATGGGGAGTCATTCCTATTTTGGAGCTTCAGGGGCTGGAAATTTCACAGATAATATTGGGTATAAAGCGATTACATTACCAGAATCTGTTGAAACAGCCTTAATAATTAGCCGAGCTGCTTATATTAATGGAGAATCAGCGGCGGATGAAAAAACTCAGGATATTGCAACTTTTATGTCAAAAGTACCATATGGTATGCACATCATGAAAGCATTATTTTATCCATTTCGATTTCATATACTCTGCTTTGATTTCTTTCAGGCTCCTTTCCAGCAACGGGGAATCAGTGTTCCGGATACTGAGTTGGTAGGAGAACTTGTTGCAGAACTTTGTACATATACGAAAAAAGGAATGATTGTCTATGGTACTGATGACAAAGGTCTGTCATTGGATGAAATATCAAATGTAGGTATGACTAAAATAACATTAATCGAAGAGAACAAGGTAAAGGATACCATTTATACAACACCTGAAGATTGGGGAGTAAAACACAGAAATGTGGAAGACATTACGTTAAGTGACAGTGATAATAGATTAAAAATCACTTTAGAATCTATGGTAGGAAAGCGAGAGGATGGATTTTCTGAATTGCTTGTCATCAATGCCGCTCAATATCTATTTTTAAATGGAATGGTGGATACTTTTAAAAAAGGAACTGATCTGATAAAACAATCAATTGCAAATGGCAGTGTGAGAGAGGAATTACTAAAGTTTGTAGAGTCAACAAACGGCAATTTGGCAATGCTTGAAAAGGAGTTGGCGAATATAAAATGAAAATTGCATTACCATGTTCTTGGGATTATAAATTCTTTGACTATCTTCCTGAAATACAAAAGGGAAAGAATAAAATACATGAGGTATATGGTTCGTTAAAATCTAGCTATTTGGGATCGGGACACTCCTCCGCTGCAATACGTGGGGAATGCCTAAAAAGAAAAGACGTTGAAAATTATGTAAAAAAAGTCCATGAAAGCGGTCTGGAGTTTAACTATACAATAAATGCCAGTTGTCTTGGAAATATGGAATTTGATCCACGATTTAAAGCTAAAATGTTGGATGAGTTAAACTGGATATGTTCGTTTAGTGATACAGTAACAGTCGCAGTGCCTTATCTAATTGAATTGGTAAAGAAAATAAGTAAAAATAAAGTCAAAATTGCATTATCGACTATTGTGGCTGTTGATAGCATCGGGAAGGTAAAAAGCTATGAAGAGCTCGGTGTTAACCGCATTGTATTAAACATCAATTTAAACCGTAAACCCAACATAATAAAAGATATTCGAAATCATACAAAGTTGGATCTTGAAATACTGGTAAATGACAGTTGTTTGAAGGATTGCCCTTATCGCTATTATCACTATAACTCTGGTTCACATGCTTCCGTACATAAAAAAGCTTTTTATATGGATTACTGTATTTACAATTGTTTAAA
This sequence comes from Ruminiclostridium herbifermentans, assembly GCF_005473905.2. Classification (NCBI taxonomy): domain Bacteria; kingdom Bacillati; phylum Bacillota; class Clostridia; order Eubacteriales; family Oscillospiraceae; genus Ruminiclostridium; species Ruminiclostridium herbifermentans. Next base: position 4,070,402 of record NZ_CP061336.1, on the reverse strand, counting down.
CAAACGTTTAATAAGTATGGATGAAATACTAAAAAGCCCATGGTTAAGACCGGAAGATTGCAATTACTATGATGGTATTGTGGACTATATAAAAATTGGGGGTAGAGAGAAAAGTTTAGAATGGATTGTCCGGGCAGGTGAAGCTTACAGTGAAGAATCATTTGATGGAAATGTTCTTGATCTATTAACGATTATATCCCCGGAATCACATGAATTAGGCGAATTATTATTTAATAATAAACTCAATTTAACTTCTGATAAATTGGAGTTAGAAAAATTTTTTAACCGATTTTTTGAAAAAGGTTTTGAATGTGGAGACTGTTCAAAATGCAACTATTGTTCAAATCATTTTCATGATATCATCCATTACGACGAAACGATATTAGAGCAATATTGCTCTACCTTCGAATCAATAGGGAAGATGATGGAGGTAACTAAAAACCAGAGTTTTATCCAATATATATTGATAAAATACGCATTCAACCAATATGTTAAAAATACAAAAAAGTGGAAACTAATGAAAAAGTATTTACCATATTTTAAAGAAAAGATTGTGGGGTAGAATTAGTATGAGAGTAACCTTAGTCAACCCGAATTATGATGAACCCAGAGTATTAAAATTCATGGGACTACCCAGCATTCCAATTGGACTTGCTTATGTGGCTGCAACTTTAGAGCAAGCTGGACATGAAGTAAAAGTAGTCGATGCTTTTGGCTTTAAATATAACGTGGAAAAAACTGTAGAAGAGGCAATAAAGACAGATCCGGAATTCATAGGAATATCCTGTGTTACTTGTAACATTGATTACGGTAAGCAGATTGCTGAGAAATTGAGAGCACGTTTTCCGGTGGCAATTGGGGGGACGATGCCATCCTTGGAGCCGGATACATTGGTAGATTATGCAGATTATATCATGTATGGAGAAGGGGAAAAAACGTTTGTAGAACTATTGAGCGGTAAAGATCCCCAAGAGATAGATGGATTGATGTTTAAAAAGGATGGAAAAGTAATTAAGACCAATCCAAGGATACCCGAAGAAAATTTAGACAGCATACCTTTCCCAGCAAGACATTTATTTCCAATGCATAAATATAAGCTTTTTGGTCCAATGAGCATGGCCACTATGATGACTAGCAGAGGTTGCCCTATGACCTGTAATTATTGCTCGATCTCTCATCTTTTTCCTAGTTGGAGAGGAAGAAGTGCAAAGAATGTTGTAGATGAAATGGAATTTCTTATTGAACAATATAAGGTTAAAGGAATTTCATTTGTGGATGAAGATTTTTTGGTGGATTTACCTCGTGCCTTAGAAATATGCGATGAGATTGAGAACAGAAACTTGAAAGTCTGGTGGGGAATGCAGACAAGAGCAGACAGAGTACCAGATTTAGAAACAATGAAACGGTTTAATCGTGCAGGCTGTGAATGTTTACTATTTGGGATAGAGTCCGTTCAAGAAAAGACAATGAAAAACCTGAATAGAGATATTTCAAATGACTTATTTTTCAGAGCTGTAAAATTAGGACGCGATTCCAGAATGAGAGTAGCAGTATCATCCATACTAGGGTTTCCAGGGGAGACAATTGCAGATGCAAAAGCAACAGTGAGCTTTGTACTAAAGCTAGATCCTGATTATGTTTTTTTTGGAGTTCCTACGCCATTTCCAGGAACACGATTTTATGAATCCTGTGAGCAGAAAGGATTGATTAAGGAAAAGAACTTGCTACGGTATACCATTATGAGTCCAATTCTGGAAACTGAGGAAATTAAATTAGCGGATGGGAAAAAGCTTTTGAATTATGCTTATCGGAAATTCTATTTCAGACCAATTAAGATGCTACAGCGTGTGGCTTCGGAAGTAAAAAAGCTGGATAAAGAAACATTTAAAGGTTTTTTTAAATGGTCATTTGATGGTTTCTTTGACTCACAGAAATGGTAGGAGAGGGTATGAATACAGATTTCATTACATCAATCAATGATTTATCAAATCCTATACTAGGGTTAATTGAGGTGACACAAAAATGTAATCTTAATTGTCCAATATGCTTTAGAAGATTGAAAAATCAATCTGGATGCAGTATGTCCAAAGAACTAGAGTTTGGTGACATAATAGAACGGTTGGAAAGATTGAAAAAAGAAAGGCCAGATATCGATCCGACAATTGCGCTGACAGGAGGGGAACCCACTTTACGTGATGACCTTCCCGACTTAATAGCCAGAATTCATGAAATGGGCTTTAAGCGAACAGAAGTTATGACAAATGGAATAAGGCTTGCTGAGGATATTGATTATGTAAAGGATCTTAAAAAAGCAGGATTGAGTCAAATGGGGTTGCAGTTTGATGGGTTCAATAATAACGCATACCTGTTAATGAGGGGAAAAGAACTGGCTGAAACGAAAAGAAAAGCATTAGAAAACCTAAAATCTGTGAAACAGGCAACAATACTTGCAGCATGTATTATGCGTGGTGTTAACGATGGAGAAATCGGATCTATTATAGGTTATGCAGTAGAAAATAAAGACTTTATAGAACATGTTAATTTTCAATCTTTTATACGAAATAGTAACAACTCTGATAAATTTGATTTGGCTTATATTTATAATAAGGATGAGATTGTAAATAGCATTGAATGTCAGACGAAAAGGCATATTAGGAAGGAGCATTTCACATCTCCAGCTACTATTCTTCCAGTTCCAGAGTTTATAGAGGCGATTAGTAAAAAACCACAAAAGCAGTATTTTCCACTGTTTCATGAGCATTGTAATTTAACAACTTATGTATATGTTACAAAAAACAAAACTCTAATTCCGGTACAGGAGGCACTTAATATGGACTCCTTACTTAAGTATTTAGAGAAAATAACAAATGAATTGAATAATACCAATTCATTTGGCAAAAGGACTTTCTTAATGATGAAATTAACACTTAATATGTTTCAATTAATTAAAAAACGTATTTTTAGGAAAATGCTGTATTCATCAATATTAAAGAAAGAATTTGATCCCCTAGCAAATTTAAAGGAAATTCTAATGATTAGTTGTGAGAACTATATGGGGGATCATCAGTTTGACTATGAGAGGAATAAGAAGTGTGGTCTTTTTTTCCTGGAGGCTGAGGATTTGATTCGTCCATTTTGTCAACATGAACAATATTAATTTAAAATATGAGGAGGAGAGAGATGAAAACAATCAAAAGTTTTTTTATTTTAGTCAGGTGGGAGTACATGCCATCCGCAATTAATGAAACGGGAATTCCAGCATTATTAGCATTACTATTTATCCCAATTTCTTCACAGTATGTGTTCAATGTCATTATGAGTTTACTGATATGGTATGGTGCACATTTTATAGGTTCTCAAATTAATAATATAAGTGATTATAATGCGGACAAAAAATTTAAATCATATATTTCGGATTCAATCGATTACTTTGGTGTAAAAAAAGTAAAATGGATGATCATTATAGAGACATTGATTGTTTCGGTACTAACCATAGGAATGTTGGTAATTCGTAAGCAGCCAATGCTGGTAATTTTGTGGTTGTTAGGTCTGTTCTTTGCGTATGCTTATTCAATGAAACCATTTAATTTCAAGTCCCGGACAGTAATGAATCCGATTACCTTGGCATTAGTTTTATATTTAATTCCGATGTTATTTTCTTATTTATTAATAGCTGGTAGCTTTCATAAGCTGGCTGTTATCACTATTATTATTTTCAGTATTCAGATGGTTCCAATGTTCTTTATGGACGAGATAAGTGATTATGAAGAGGATAAGGAGGCAAATGTAATGAATCCATGTGTTACATTCGGCCGACGAAAAACAATTTTGATTGCTACCATAATAGGAATTGTTTCAAATGCAGCGATGTTGTTTTACTGGTTTTTTTACATATCGCATAATTCTTCTTTCAAAATGGTGTTTTTTATTACTGGATTGATATTTTATTCTTTTGTAATCTTTGATTTTATTCGAATTTATAGAATATCAGAACCAACATTATTGAAAGATGAAAATAAGTTAATGAAACTAAAGAAAAGTATTCATACTCCAGTATGGCTTATGGGGAATGGAGTAGCCACGTTATTATTGATATTTGAGAGATGGGTAAAATGAGATTATTGTTTATTGCACCACCAATAGGAAAAATGGCTAGCAAGTATTTGGCTCCACCTCTTGGAATCGGCATATTAGCTGGCTTAACTCCTAACCATTATGAAATAAAGTTTATAGATGGCAATATTGAACCAGTCGATATTTTAGAAGGGTGGGATATTGTTGCAATTACAGTATCCACACCAGCTGCACAGGCTGCATTTGAAATAGCAAAACAATATCGAAAAACTGGTGCCTTAATAGTAATAGGAGGAATGCATCCAACGGTTATGCCTGAAGAGTGCCTTACTTATGCAGATGTTATTTTCATTGGCGAAAGTGAAGTAACTTGGGGTGAGTTTCTTAAAGATTTTGAAGAGGGAAGTTATAAATCAGTTTATAAAGCTCAGACAGAAATGAATCCCTTGAAAATCCCGCGAATTCCAAGAGAAATTTTTAGTAAAAGGGGTTATTTGGTAACAAAAACAGTATTAATGAGCAGAGGATGTCCCAATTCATGCGAATTTTGTTTGGTTAAGAAAATATATGGATCTGCTTACAGAACAAGAGAAATTGCTAAAATAATTGAGGAAATCAGAAGTTTTCCGAAGGGTGGAATGCCGGTAATTGTATTTGTTGATGATAACATTGTGGGAAATAGAGAATTTGCAAAAGAATTTTTTAAGGCGCTTATTCCTCTAAGAATAAAATGGTTTAGTCAATGTTCCATTAGCATTGCAAATGATGATGAATTACTGGATTTGGCAAAAAAAAGTGGTTGTATTGGACTATTTATTGGATTTGAATCCATTGATGAAAATAACCTGATTTCCAATCGTAAAAATGTCAACAAGACATCTTCTTTTATTGAGCAAATTAATAAGATTAGAAAAAAGAAAATCATAGTTCATGGTGCATTTATTTTTGGTTTTGAAAATGATAATACCGAAATATTTGACAAAACGCTTGAATTTGCAAGAAAGGCAAAATTAGATGTGGCTAACTTTGGAATTTTGGTTCCATATCCAGGAACCCCCCTTTATGAAAAGTATAGTTTGGAAAATAGGATTTTCGACTATCAATGGAAGAACTACGACGCTGCTCATGTAGTCTTTACACCTCATAATATGAAACCTATGGAATTACAACAGGGGCAGTATTATGCGATGAAGAAATTTTATTCATGGAAGAATATTGTTCTGCGTATTTTAGCGAATCCTAGTTCTTTGAATATTATTTTAAATCTTTCGCAGATAAATGTAGTAAAGGAGTTGAAAAAGATTGTTCAAGAAAGTAGTTTCAATTAGTCTTATTATTATCTTTATACTATTACTTGCTAATCCTGTTACTGTGAACGCAGTTTCTGTTACAGAGGAACAGTTAGAAGACTCTATTGTAAAGGCCGGAAATTATTTGATGTCTCTTCAGACAGAACGGGGATTATGGCAGGCTGGAATTAGGATTAATCCTAGGGAAACCGCGTATTTTATGGTAACTGCTAAGTATTTACAGATAAAAGATATGGAAAAAGATTTACAAACATCAGCAACATGGCTTTTGGAGCATATCAATGAAGATGGAGGCTGGGGATTTTTTGATGAAGGTGGAAAGTCAGATGTTTCTATAACTGCTATAGTTAGATTAGCGTTGATTGTAAATGGTGTATATGATGGGTGTGAAGAGTTAAAAAGAAGTGCTGTCTTTGTTGAAAATAATGGCGGATTAAAAAACACAGATATCTTCTGTAAAACATTCTATTCACTTTTTGACCTTTACGAAGAACCTTGGGTAAGTCCGCAGTCAGAAATATTCTTCCCAGACCTGTCAATATTGTACTTAGATAATACCGATGAGCACAGTCCATATTCCAGTATGGCATGGGGACGAGAGGCTGGTATTGCCATGAGTGTAATCAAAGAGTATCAAAAAAGAGAAAATCTACATATCAAGGCACAAGAGTTAAATTTAGCTGAGCAATGGATGGTATCACACCAATTGGAAGATGGGTGCTGGTATACTCTTTTAGGTACTTGCCTTAATATGATTGCATTGTATGAAATAGACAGTGTAAAACATGCACCACGAATTAGTAAAGGCATGGCGTGGATTAACAGTAACAGAGATCCTGATGGGTATCAAAAAAGATTTGTATTAAGTGTATGGGATACATCGTTTGCTATTAGTGCTTTACGAAAATCAAATATAGATTCTTCGGCTGAGAGCCTGCTAAAGGCAGCAACTTGGATTATGAATGCTCAGACTCAAGGAGGGGGCTACAATTGGTCAAATGTCCCTTCAGGTGGCTGGTCATACAATGAATATAATATACTCTATCCTGACAACGATGATACCGCATTAGTCATCACAGCATTAAATGATTTGCGTTTTACATCGTATTCTACTGAATATAGGAAAAGAATGGCTATAGAAAAAGGGAAAGAATGGCTATTATATATGCAGAATGATGATGGAGGGTGGGGAACCTTTGAGAGGTTTGATGGCGATAAGGATTATAAAGACCCGACAGAGTCAACAGAGGATCCAAGCGTAGCCGATATTACAGGACATGTACTGACCGCGCTGGCTTCCTGTGGTTACACTGTAGATAATAAGGTTATTCAAAAGTGCATCGAATATATTAAGAAGGATCAAAATGATCAGGGAGCCTGGTATGGAAGATGGGGACTGTGTTACTTGTATGGCACGTCCTGTATCCTACAAGGTTTATCAGACATAGGATATGATATGACCGATGAATTCGTTGTAAAGGCGGCAGATTGGATTATTGCTCAGCAGAATAATGATGGCGGCTGGGGAGAACATTTTGCATGGTGGAGTGAAAAGAATGGAATTACTTTTACAGAGATGGGACCCAGTACTCCAGAACAGACTGCTTGGGCTATTATGGCATTAATGAAAGTAGATTCAGATAAATACATGAAGCAAATTGAACAGGGGGTACAGTATCTAATTCAAAATCAGGAGGAGTATGGAGGCTGGGAACATCCATATTATACCGTTCTTGGTCTGAATCCATATAAGAATCCTTATTATCCTCATTATTTTTCATTAGCAGCTCTTTCTGATTACGCAAAAATTAAGGGTATTGATATTAATACACCTGCTGAAAATGGAGAGATTAGAACGGATTGGGAAACTTATTTAATGATAGATAAATTCTCCTATGAAGATGTTGCTGAAGATGCAATGAGCTCAATAAAAAAAGGTGTTCTAAATATCGATTTTGAAGAAATTGGGATAAATAGATTTTTATTAGGTTTATATAATGATAGCAAAGATGAATTAGAGGATGTAATTGTAACAGTATATGATGAGAGTAATAATGATATTATAGTGACTTATGATTTTAATACTCTAAAAGGAGAAGAAAGAATATCTAAAAGCCTTTCTTTCTCAAGTGAAAAAGAAAATAAGAAAAATATAAAAATTGTATCCACATATACAGCGAGAGGAGAAGAGAGAAAAATAAGTGATAGTTATCAAGTTTCTTTAATCAAGGAAAGCAATGTCAATTTTTCCACTTCAACAATAATTATTATTGCTATTATAGTGCTGCTGTGTATTTGTTCGTTCGTAATATTCAAAAATACGAATAAGCAGTTGATTAAATTTGCTTTTAAGAATTTAGGAAGAAACAGAACCCGTACAATTCTGACTTTTATAGGAATTGTGATTGGAATCTCTGCCACTGCTGGTTCCATATCATTAGGACATGCGTTTGACCAAAAGTTAAGAAAGGACTTTGAAAGCTTTGGAGCAGGTAGAATTATTGTACTGCCAGAAAAGGTAGATATCAGTGTTTCTCCGCCAGCGCAGACATTTGAGAAATCAGCATCGCTACGTCTGGACGATGATGTGGTGGATGAACTTAAAAAAATTGAAAATGTTAAAAGTGTTTGCCCGGTTATGAATTATGAGACGACAGTTACTTTTAAGGGTGAGAGTACAAATTGCTTTATTCAGTTTGTGGAACTTGACACATTCAATCAGATGACACCATTAAAAATTGACAAAGGAAGTGTGTTGGAAAAGGGGGACGGCCTGACAGCAAATGTTGGATATGATATAAGTACAAAGGCTTTTTCCGACACAATAGAAGTTGGCGATACATTAAAAATTGGTAACCTCGAAGTCAATACAAAAGGAGTTTTTCAAGAGACAGATGGGATGTCAGGAAGAATAGAATCCATTGTGACACCAAATATTGTGATTTACCTTCCGCTGGAGATGGCCAATAAATTTGTGAGTAAAGATTATTATGATGTAATCGAAGTGAAGGTAATTGATAAAAATGAAACAAAAGCAACGGATGAAAAAATCAACAACATTTTGAAAGATAAATATCCAAATCGAATTTTTAGCACTGTATATACTGAAAAGCTACAAAGCACAGTTTCAGAAATACTCTATCAATTTGATCTAATTATATCATTCATAGGAGTCTTCTGCCTGCTGGTAAGCGGAATTGGTATTATGAATATGGTCATTGTAAATATAACGGAGCGACGTCAGGAAATAGGAATTATGATGGCGGTAGGAGCTCCATATAAGATAATTATAAAAACTTTAATTTTAGAGCTGGCATGCCTTGGGATTATGGGTGGGATTGCAGGCTTTGTCGGAGGCTTATTGGTGGTATTGATTACACAATATATTGCACAAATATTAACGGTACCTAATTTTGCCTTTATATTAAGTCTATCTCTTTTCTTAGGGCTAGCAATTGTTTTATTCTTTGGAGTAGTACCAATTAAAAAAACACTGAAAAAAGAACCAATTGAGGTGTTGAGATGAGGTGGATAGATGATTATTAAAGCACGAAACCTATCAAAAGTTTATAATCAGAATTCAGAAGCTGAATTTTTTGGTATCAAGGATGTATCATTAGAAATTGAGAAAGGCGAATTAATTGCCATTGTTGGTCCCAGTGGAGCGGGTAAAACAACTTTATTTAACATGTTGGGAACCCTAGATACCCCTACCTTTGGGCAATTAGAAATTAAGGACAAGAATATTTTGAGTATGGATTATAACGAAAAATCAAAACTTCGTAATGAAGTGATAGGGTTTATATTTCAACAGTTTCGCTTAATACCTACCTTATCTGCCTTAGATAATGCATTGCTACCTCTTCTTGTTAGTGAATCAGGAATTGATTTACCTAAAAAAGAGAAAGTGATTCAATTGTTTTATAAGTATGGATTGAAAAATCAGTTAAACAAATACCCCAGCCAATTATCCGGGGGAGAGCAGCAAAGAGTAGCGATTATCAGGGCTTTGGTTAATGAACCTGATATTATTTTGGCGGATGAACCAACTGGGAGTTTGGATAGCAAGATGTCAGCGTTTGTATTTGATACCTTACAACGGATTCATGAGGAAGATGGTAAGACTGTCATTTATATTACACATAATATGAATCTGGTTAAAAAGGCCAGTAGGATTATTAAAATTGAAGATGGGAGTGTGATTTTAGATGAAACATGTGGGTATTAATGCCCCAGCAAGTTCATTCGAGGCAGCCAGGAAGACAATTGATGCTGGAGCGGATGAAATTTATTGTGGCGTGCGCTTAAAAGGAATTAAGCATGTTACTTTTAATGGCAGACCAAGCTATGGTAGCCTTGTAGACTTTGCTGAGTTAGCAAAAGTTACAGAATATGCCCATGCCAGAGATAGTAAGGTAAACTTTTTGCTTAATCTACCATTTATGGCTGATATTTTGGAGTTTCTAGCAAAACCGCATATAAGACAGGCGGTAAAGGCAGAGGTAGATAGTTTTGTAGTATCTGACTTAGGTTTGATTTTATTATTAGAACAGATGAAAGTGAAGACGCCAATACATATCGGAAGTTTTGCTACAGTCAGAAATCAGAAAGCTATTAGCTTTTATTCACAGTTCAATGTAACAAGAGTTGTTGCTCCGCCAGATACCACATTAAAAGAATTATCTTGCTTGACAAATAATCCATACAATATAGAAATAGAAGCGTTTATTCATGGTCAGGGGTGCTCAAACGTTAATGGGAATTGTTATTTGTCCCATTCTTATAAAGCACAAAGTGTTGAATTCCCGGATGATCCACTATGGAAATTGGATAACGACAAGTCATTTGTTTCAATTGGTATTCGTAATCCCTGTATGTTCACTTTTCAAATGGAGGATTGGAAAAGTGGTGAAAAAATGAATCACAACTGTTTGAATTGCTTTCCGTTCTGTTCATTATGTTATCTGCCTGATCTTTTAAAAACGAATGTTTCTGTCTTAAAAATTGAAGGTAGATGCCAGCCAGTAGAATATCAAGAGCGGGTTCCAAGGGAGTATGCAGCTCTAATTAAGCTTTTGGAAAGTAAAGATATAAAAGGCTATGAGAAGTATTTAGAAAATCTAAAGCGGACTACTCCGGAACTTCAAGGGGTCTGTCAGCTGAAGAAATGTTTTTATGAAAGAGGGGGTATAGATGAATCAGTTAGCACAGTGTATTGATTGTTATGATCTAAAGGATATTGAGAGCATTCAAATTCCACAAGAAACTTCTGAAATACGATTTGGGGATGAATTTTGTTTCAAAAAGTGCTTATCGGATGAACAGTTGGATGCAGCGAAAAAATTAACTCAAAAGTATGGAAAAAGATTATCTTTCATATATCCGCGACTGAATGATTATGAAATAAATTTGGTAAAGGAGCAGTTATGTAAGATAAATGCATATGATTTGCCGGTTTATATCATTGCGAATGATTTTGGTATCAGCCAAATCAAAAAATCACTATCTTTAAAGAACTTAAGGGTAATATTAGGCCGGCAGACCATCTCAGTACCAATGAGAGCCAGGCCTGCCATGCCTTCAGTCATGGGGAAGGATAATATAATTTCAAATTTTGCAGATAAGAAATTATTTCATTTATCAAATTTGAATTACAAATTAACTCTAAAATTTTTAAAAAGTAATGATATTTATGGAGTTGAATTCGATTATATCCCTGAGACATTTCCACTAATCAGGAAATTACAAAAAGAGGGTATGCGAATTTATATCCATAAAAGTAATGTAATGGTCGCATTGACCAGAAATTGTCACGCGAAAAGGATCATTTGCAAAGAGGGTACTAGCTGTGGACTAATTTGTAAGAATAAGAAATACCATTTGTATCACGAAGTAACAGAAGAACTATTTTTGGATGGAAATGCAATATTAGCAGCAATACCATTTAAGGAGGAAGATATTCAAGAATTAAATAATGAGAATTTTAGTTTAATTGATAGTCATAATTGGATAAAAGAATACATCAAGTAATTCTGGAGGAAATTTAATGAAAAGAATACATCTTTTATTATATAAATATCGGGTATTAATGGGTGTTATCCCAGTGGCTATAGGACTTTTGTATTTTGTTTTAGATGAGAACAAAAGGTTTAGTAAGCCAATGCTGGGAATAGGTACAGCGGTCATGTTTATCGGTATAACTTTAAGGATATGGACAGCTATGTATAACTGGGAAAATATCAATTCTGTTGAACCTATAGCAACTAATGGTATTATTACAAATGGACCTTACCGATATTGCAGAAACCCAATGTATTTTAGTGCAATTATCCTTACTCTTGGGTTTAGTTTGATTTTTGGTTCGTGGCAGGTTGTACTTATCGCTGTTTTACCGACTATAGCAGTACATTTGCATCAAATCTATGTAGAAGAGAAATACTTGATGACTATATGTAATGAATTTTACGATACATATAAAAAAAGGGTGCCGAGACTATTCCCATATCGTGGCAAAGTTCTTGCAATTCCAGTCCAGGGCAAAGCCAATTGGAAGCGTGGTCTGCAGAGGGATGCTGGACCAATCTTCGGAGGAATTGTATTTGTGTTTTTAATCGTCATTTTAATACCTTTTTTAAAGTATGATTACCTATTTCTTGGAGTTGCCGTTGTAGTCACTGTTATTTTAAACTTTATCATTGTGGGAAAAATAAAATCAGATGCAGATAAGGTTAAAATAATACCATCAACGGCTCCGCCGCATGTATTACTGCAGCCCTTACGATATATATTGTTTTCAACCCAAAAGTATATTGATTGTTTAAATATAGATAAGGAAATTGAAAATCATGTAGTTTTGGATTTAGGCTGTGGACCAGGATATTATTCTTTACCTTTGGCAGAGAATATTAATGGAACTGTGATTGCTATGGATATCAGAGAAAAAATGCTTCAGATAACTAAAAGTAGAGCTGAAAAGAAGAATTTGAATAATATCAGATATCTAAAGGGAGATTGTAGTAGGATTGATTTATCAGATAATTCTGTTGATCTGATCTGCATTAACCTAGTTCTTGGCGAGATTGTTAATTTGGATGAAAGCATAAATGAAATAGCAAGAATATTGAAACCTCTGGGGCGAATCAGTATAATGGAATCTATCTTTGATGATCACTATATGAATGTGCAGGAAGTAAAGGAACTACTTAAGAAGAAAGGTTTTTCTTTCGAGTTGGTAGAGAAGAAAAAGACTTATTACATTCTTGAGGCTTACAAATAAAATTTTAGAAGGAGATAGCTATGAAATTAAAGTATGATTGTATGGAGTATTTAAAGAGGCAGAATGAACCATGGGTAGAATATGGTATCAGTAAATTTCTTGAACAGGATGAGAATGTTGCAAAGGAAAAGAAAAAGCGGTTACTAGAATGTGATGAAGTAAAAAAGACCGTAGAAATTGTTGAACAGTGGCCAGAGCCACCATTGGTCAGACATAATGACGTAAATCATCCTATTCACAAAGCACACCTTTTACTAGAAATGGGATTGGATCGTTCAGATAAGGTGCTTCAGGATCTGGCAAATAAAATCTTTGAAAACCAAAATGAAGAGGGTGTGTTCCTATCCTTATTACATGTTCCAGAATCGTATGGAGGTGCAAAAGAGCCGCATATGGACTGGTTAATGTGTGATTTTCCTCTGCTAATCCATTTTCTAATAGCATTAGGATATAAAGAGGATGAACGGGTAAAGAAAGGGATTCAATTTTTGATTTCAAAAGCAGAGGATAATGGATGGAGATGTTCTGGCTCTGTCAATAAATTCCGTGGCCCGGGGAGAAAAACAGATTATTGCCCAGTGGGATCACTGTGGTCTTTACAAGTTTTTTCATTGTTATCAGAATATCACAATGAAGAATTTGTGAAAAATGCTATTGATTCAATTTGTAATCATTGGATAAATACAAAGGAACGAAAGATATATATGTTTGGAATGGGAACCGATTTTAAAAAGTTGAAATACCCTAATCACTGGTATGATATCATTCATGTTGTTCAAGTATTAAGTAAATTTGAATATGCAAAGCAACAGGCGGCTTACAATGAAATGTTAAATATAATATTGGAAAAACAAAACGAGGATGGCTCTTTTATCCCGGAATCACAATATACAGGTTATAAAGGCTGGGATTTCGGACAAAAAAAGATGTCATCGCCTACATTAACCTTAGCTATAGCTAGATTAGTAGCACATATCTAAATACAGTTTAGTAGATTGTATATTTGAGGAGGATTATATGTTTGCAGGAATTGATATTGGCTCCAGTTCTACCAATGTTGTTTTTATTAATAGTGAAAAAGAAATAATATGTTATGAGATAATTCCAACAAGTCCGAATCATAAAGAATCCGCCCAAAAAGCAGTAAGCTCATTATGTGAAAAGAACAATCTTTCGGAGTCTGATATAACTTATCTTGTGAGTACCGGATATGGAAGAAAAAATGTGAATGAAACCGATAAAAATGTCACTGAAATATCATGTCATGCCAAGGGTGCAATACACTTCTATCCACAAGCACGAACAATTTTAGATATTGGTGGACAAGACAGCAAGGTAATAAAAGTGAATGAACATGGAAGAGTTGAAGACTTCATAATGAATGAAAAGTGTGCTGCTGGTACCGGAAGGTTTCTTGAGGCCATGGCAAGAATTCTTGATGTTCGTATTGACCAGATGGGGGAACTGTCAGCACACGCTACGAAAGAGGTTAAGCTAAGCAGTGTCTGTACAGTATTTGCAGAGTCTGAAGTTATATCTAAGATAGCTGAGGAAAATACTATCGAAGACATTATTGATGGGATTCATAATTCTGTATGTTGCAGAACCATTGCACTGTTAGAAAAAGCAAAGATAGATCATATTGTTGTTATGACTGGTGGAGTAGCCAAAAATAAAGGTTTGGTTTATAAACTAGAAAAACAAATTGGTCAAAAGGTCTATGTGCCTCCAGAGCCTCAAATAGTCGGTGCGCTTGGAGCCGCTCTTATTGCCTTAGAAGAATATGGGGAAAAAGGGGAGATTTATTAAAAGTGAGACAACGTGATATAAATATGGGTTATTTATGCGGGAATAATTTACCCTATGAAATATTCCGCACATGCGGTATAAAACTCACAAAAATAAATTGCAATGGTCAGGTGTCAAGTAATTCCAAAATTCATTTTCCTACATACATGTGCTCATATGCAATGAATTGTTTAGAATTATTTATAGAAGATAGTGACCATGATGGATATATTCTTGAGAATAGGTGTCATGCAATGATAGCTTTGTATGAGTATTTACGCGAGTATATGCCACATAAGAAACTATTTATGTTTAATACAGCAAAAACCAGTTCCAGACATGCTTCGAAAAATTACTGCAATGAGATATCCAGACTAATAAAATTTTTGGAGGTAGAATTTAATATATCAGTTACTCATCAAGTATTGGAATTTAATAGAATTAATTTAGTAAATGATCTTAAGCAAAAAAGGAAAATGATTGATCATATTGTAAAGAACTCAATCTCATTGGCTTTATCAGACATTGAAGTTCTTGAGATGCAAACATCAGAGCCTTTTGAGTTAGATGTGGAATTGAAAAAAATTGTTGAGCGAAAGCCAATAAATGGACAGGGTGCCGAAATTCTATTATGTGGGATGCACATTACCCCTTTGGATATTATTGATGTGATTAATGAGTTCGGAGGTAAAGTAGTTTTATATGATAATTTCGAGAACAATGAATTAGATAACACCAATTTTAGTAATCGGTCTGAAATGTCAGATTTTAATCAACAGGAAAATCTGACGTGTAATTGGAATCCAGGATGGCTACAGTCATTTGAAAATAAACTTGCCAGATATAGTATTAAAGGCATTATATTTTCGACTATTAAGTTCTGCCCAACTCAGTCATATGGAGTGATACTTCTAGCTAATTTGGCAAAGAAAAGAAACATACCATTCTTAGTATTAAATGATTCTTTTTCAAGCAATTGTTCGGCGCAGGTTCGTACAAGAATTCAAGCCTTTCTAGAGTGCTTATAATGAGGTGGGAGAGATATTAGATGGATATTAATGAACAATATTACGAAGATTTTTATTTCAGCTTAATTAAATTTCAATATAGGTTTTATCGTGATATGGCCAAGAACCAAGGAAAAATTATTTTTAAGGATATAGGATTTCCGCAAGAATTAATTTTAGGCGCAGGGCTTATGCCGGTCATTGTAGAGTCAATGATTGGATTGCTTCCCCCAACACTATTAAATGAAAAAGGGTTTGATAAGGCAAATAGTATATTTTATGATACGGGGAGTTGTAGTTTTCATCGCTTAGCTCTGTCGGCCATTCACAATAACTTGGTCGAATTGCCAAATGCCTTTATAGGTTTAAATGCATGTCAGGAAGTAGTTAATGATTTTTTTGTTATATCCAATGAGCATCAAATACCTTTTTATGCTGTTGACTTACCATATGAAAGAACAGAGGATGCAGTATTGTATGTTGAGAAACAATATGAAGAGACATTTGAAAAGCTATGTAAACTCTCATCCGAAGGCGTGAAATATTCGAAATTAATAGAAACTATTAAACTTTCCAATGCAGCGTCAAACTATTTTAGAAAGGCTAATAGTATCAGAAAAGAATATCCAGGATTGATTTATGGTGGTCCAATGCTCAAATTTGTCAATCTTGTCATGATGTTTGGGACAGAAGGTGCTTTACAGGTGGCCCGTGAATATTATGAAACATGTAGTAGGTATGCTCAATCTGGAGAGAGAAAGGTAAATTTAAAATGTAAAATTCTGTGGTGCAACATGGGGATCAACTATGATGATAAATTTTATGAATACATTGAAAAAGAGCTAGGAGCAATGATCGTAATAGAGGAATTCAATATATTGCCAGAGGTAGAAATATCCACGGATAATCCTTTTTTAGGACTAGCTAAAAGAACGCTAAATACTTCCTTTATAAGCGATGCGAGATTGCGGGCTGAGAACTTAGTGAAATTAGCTAATGATTATGATGTGGATGGTGTTGTATTTTTTTCTCATATGAATTGCAGGTTCTTTAATTCAAAATTTAATATTTTAAAGAAATATTTAAATGAAAAGGGTATTCCTATAATAGAACTGAGTGGAGACTGTATAGATAAACGGAGCTATAATAGGGCGCAACTAATAACCAGGCTGGAGGCCTTTGTGGAAATGATTTCTTAGGAGGATGAATATGTTTAAGAGTTTAATTGATATGCTAAACACCAATAAGTCAGATGATGTGGGAATTACTTTTATTTTAAATGAGAATAGTGAAAAATTTGTATCTTATAATAATTTGTTTGAAAAGGCTGCATGTTCGCTACATGTACTGCAAAGCAAAGGGATAAAGCCAGGAGATAAAGTGATACTCCAAATTGAAGATTTGGAAAAATATATTTATTCATTGTGGGCATGTATTTTAGGGGGGATTATCCCGGTTCCGTTGTCAGTTGGAATTACTGATGAACAAATTGCAAGATTATTTAGGGTTTATAATTTATTAGAACAGCCATATGTACTGACTACAGATGGTGTTTTTAAGACTATTAAAAGATTTGAAGAAAATGTAGTTTATGGGATGGATTGCAAATTTGATCATGGGCAAGTTATACTTTATGATGAAATTGATCAAGGGATTCAAAAGGGGATTATATACGATGCTGGCTTGGATGATATTGCTCTTATTATGTTTTCATCCGGATCAACCGGCGAACCTAAAGGTGTGAAAACGACACATAGAAATATTTTAGTGACAAATGAAGATTTAATCGAGAAATTCAATGTTGATTCAAGTGATGTTTCATTACATTGGATGCCATTAACCCATATGGTTGGAATCGTTTTCTGCCATCTATTTCCGATAATGACATCAACACCGCAATACTTAATGGACAAAATGGTGTACATTAGATCACCAAAGATTTGGCTTAATAAAATATGCGAACACAGAGCGACTATATTATTAACTGCCAATTTTGGTATGAAATATTTAATGTCAAAGGTTGATAAGAATGAAAATAATGGTTGGGATCTATCGCATATCAAGGTAATTACAATTGGAGGCGAACTATTGTCCTCTTCGTTGTTTGATTCGTTCCTTTTATTTTTTAAAGATTATGGGATTAAGAAATGTATGATTAGTCCGGTATATGGAGTGACAGAGGCAATGGTTGTGGCCTGTGTATCCCAAGAAAAAGTAATTAATTCGTATTGTTTGGACAGAGGTAGCCTGTCTATTGGTTCAGATATAAAAGAAAATCTGCAGGAAGGAATTACCTTCGTTGGACTTGGTACTCCACCCAAACGTTGCAAAGTAAGAATCTGTGATAACGAAGATAATATTTTAGCGGAGGGAAAAGTAGGTCATATTCAGGTTAGTGGCCCTAATGTTACCCCCGGGTATTATCTGCCTGTAAATGATGCATTTTCTGCGGATGACTGGTATAAAACTGGAGATGTCGGATTTATTCAAAATGAGGAGGTTATCATTACAGGGCGTGCAAAGGAAATGATAATCGTGAATATGGTCAATTACTATCTGTTTGATATTGAGTCAGTGATAGAAAAGGTAGATCATTCACTGGTTGGAAACATAGCAGCCTGCGGTATTATAAATAAAGATACATTAGAGGATGATGTTATATTATTTATCCAGAATGAAGGCAATGAACAGCAAAGATTGAGTGAATTGATATCAGGAATTAAGTATTCAGTTAAATCTAAGATAGGACTGGATATTAAATATGTAATTCCTTTAAAAGAGTTACCAAGAACAGGAGTTGGCAAGGTTGGTCGTATAGTTTTAAAGAATAGATATTTAAACGGGGAATTTAATGAAATTATTGCCAAAACAAATTTAATATCAACAGATAAAAAAAATGAATCGGATGAACAGTATAATGGAATTGATGTCAGTGAAAAATTAATAGAAATTATTAAGTCGGTACTGAAGATTGAAAATGTCATGTTATCAGATAATATCTTTGAACTGGATGTACAATCACTGACGGCTATGCAGATTGCTGTGGAAATTGAAGACTATTTCGGTATTCTTTTTGAACTCAGGGGTTTATACGAAAATCCATCAGTTGGGGATATATCAAATAAAATTAAAGAATTATTAGTGGAAAAATCAACTGCAAATGGGATTTAAGAAAAGTACTCTTAAATATTAGCTAAGAAGTTGACTGAGCAACGTAAGTTGGCAAGCCAACATTGCTTATGTTAATAATGAGATATTATTAAGAGGAGAGTGTGATATCTCCTCTTATACTATTTTATGAATTTAATGAACAGCGATGGCAGATATATGGATCATTTCATGGAAATGGGGTTTTAATATATCTTCAGGAGAGGGTGTCAAAGTGGGGATGTAAAAAGGGTTCTGGTGCAAAAATAAATTCTGTGGTAATACTTTACAACAACTCACATATTCTTACTCAAGTATTTACTTTTTTAGAAGCTTCGAAACTTTGAAACATTGATTTAAGCACACTTCGCCATCGTGTAACAAGTGAAAAGTTAATAGAAGGTATAGATAATAAAATAATCGGTAAGGTTTGGCTGATTCTCAAAAGTGCAATAGCTAATATTACTTATAAACATAGCAAGACAGAATTTAAGTTTGCAGCTAGGTTTCTCTATCGTTGTTTTTATGTGGCTTTGGAGAGGGGGTCGTTTTCGACCCCCTAAAGCGACCCCCTTTTAAATCAAAATAATTTTGCGTATTTCTATCATTTCCCTGTCTCAACACACGTTGAGTCAGTCGTGTCGATAGAACGGAAGTAGCTTGATATCAAAGGTTCGGGGCGATAAGCCCCTTTTTTGTTGTGTGTTTTATGTTTCCGTAGACACACTTTTTTGATGGTTTTTGGTGTAGGGGGGTCGCACTTTTACGCAAAATGGTACTCGATACGCAAATAGGAAAGGGATTTTGCGTATTTGTTTATTGAAAACAGTGAAAACGACTCTTCGCCCTCACTACACAAGTACCCATACTTTGATACAAAGTATGGGTACTTGTGTTTATGTCTGAAAACGTGGAGAGTGCTTACTATAAAGTTATAATTAATAATGTACAAATAATATTAAATAAAAATGTACAAATGGTATGATTACAGGGTACAAAAGGAGGTACCCTAATGATTATCAAAAGTAGTATCATAACAGATTTAAATATTCAAACTGTCAAGGATCTTTATAAGTTAAAACCATTTATGGAGGACACAACATTGAAGGTTAATAAAAGCCAGATCGCAAGGGAACTTGATGTCGATAGGCGTACAGTTGATAAATACATTAATGGCTTTCATAAGGCCAAATCCAGAGAATGCGTGAATTGTATCACTGCTTACTATGACATTATCGCAGAGCTTCTATCTGATAACAGCCAGCAGATATTTTATTACAGAAGAGTTTTATGGCAATACCTAGTAGACAATCATTCTTATGAAGGGTCTTATGTGAATTTCTGCTACTATCTAAGAAAATATCCTGAACTAGACTCATATTTCAAAAAAAGCAGACCTTCAAACGCAAATAACGTAACCATACGTTATGAAACAGGAATGGGTCAACAAGCACAACTAGACTGGAAAGAGTCTATACGATTTACTCTTTCAACAGGTGAAATAATAGAAGTAAACATATTTGTATTATTGCTGTCATACTCACGTTTTAGAGTATACAGG
Organism: Ruminiclostridium herbifermentans; assembly: GCF_005473905.2. Classification (NCBI taxonomy): domain Bacteria; kingdom Bacillati; phylum Bacillota; class Clostridia; order Eubacteriales; family Oscillospiraceae; genus Ruminiclostridium; species Ruminiclostridium herbifermentans. The sequence goes on along the minus strand of NZ_CP061336.1, from coordinate 4,050,239 downwards.
GTATCTCTATCAAAAACACAGGACATATTATTTTCATTCCTTGATGATGCGTTTAACACGTTTGGAGGTGTTCCAAGTGAGATTGTCACCGATAATATGAAAACAGTTATGGATGAGCCAAGAACAGAGTATACAGAAGGGAAAATAAATATAAAATTTAAGCAGTTTGCGGATGATTATGGTTTTAAGGTGCACCCTTGTATTGCAGGAAGACCAAGAACAAAAGCCAAAGTAGAAGCACCAATGAAACTACTTGATGAGATAAGAGCCTACAATGGAAAACTTGATTACAAGGAACTTAATGAGTTGGTCACACGAATAAATAACAGAGTAAACATGCAGGTAAATCAAGGTACAGGTCGTATTCCATTAATGTATTTCAACAAGGAAAAAGCTTTCTTAGGAAGCTTACCAGCCGATACCATAAGAAAGCCTTATCAAATAACTCCACATAAAGTAAAAGTAAATTCATCCAGCATGTTCAACCATAATGAATGCCAGTATTCTGTACCACCAGAATACATTGGAAAAACTCTTACTTTACAAGTGTATGATGGTTACATACATGTTTATTATAACATGGAATTAATAACTATCCATACCCTTAGTAAAAAGAAACTAAATTATTTTACAGAACACTATACTGCTATAGCAAGAAAATCGCATGCATTTAAGGAAGAAAATATAAATGAGCGGGCAAAAGAAAACTTACAGGTTATAGGAGAAGTATATAGTTATGAATAACAGTACATACAACCAGCTATGCCGGAACATGGAAATTCTTGGTCTTGGGCAAATGGTAATTCATCTTGATGAAATATCTAATTTTGTGACATCCAACAATCTTTCGTTTACAGAAGGACTACTGAGACTTAGTAATTACGAAGTTGATTTTAAGGAGGCCAAAGCATCTAGATCTATGATTAAAGCAGCAGCATTTCCTTTTGTAAAGGAATTGAAAGATTATGATTTCAATTTTCAGCCGTCAGTAAATCAGCAAGAAATACAAGAACTTTGCACGCTTGGTTTTCTTGAAAGAAATGAGAATATAGTATTTCTTGGTCCAAGTGGTGTTGGAAAGACTCATCTGGCAACATCAATAGGAATAGCTGCAGCAAAGAAACGTACTAGCACATATTTTATCAAATGTCATGATTTATTGCAGCAACTAAAGAAAGCAAAACTGGAAAACAGACTTGATGTAAGACTCAGACACTTCTGCCATTACAGACTACTTATCATTGATGAACTTGGCTACTTACCCATTGATAAAGAAGATTCTAATATGTTTTTTCAGCTTATAGATATGAGATATGAGAGAAAAAGTACCATTCTTACAACAAACATGAATTTCAACGAATGGGATGGTGTATTCTATGACGCAGTTGTAGCCAATGCAATACTTGACAGGGTATTGCACCATGCACATGTAATATCTATATCTGGAAAGTCATACAGATTAAAGGATCATATGAAGCAAGGAGAATAGTTGTACATAATTATTTAATACTTTTTATACATTTTTCCTTGACAGTTTATACATAAGAGGTTTGGGCGAATGTGTCCAGCCTCTTTTTATGTTGGATGTTTCTTGAAGCTAATTCTATTAACTTGACTTTATTCCCTAGAAGAGTGATGTATAGTACTAAATTGATAGAAGGGAGCAAATTAAGTGCGTGTAATAAAAATAGAGCCTGCTGCAAAAGCTGAACAACAGAAAAAGAGGGTCTGTGCTTATGCGAGGGTATCCACCGATGGCTACAAGCAGGGTGAATCCTTGGAAAACCAAGTAACCTACTATAATAACTTAATCTCATCAAATACTGAGTACGAATTTGTAGGAATATTTGCAGACAAAGGAATAACTGGAACAAAAGATGATAGACCTGAGTTTCAACGAATGCTAAAGCTTTGTAGAGAAGGAAAAATAGACTTAATCATAACAAAATCCATATCAAGGTTTGCAAGAAATACAGTGGTAGTACTAAAATATGTAAGGGAATTAAAAGAAATAGGTGTTGAGGTAAAATTTGAAAAAGAAAATATATCGACATTATCTGGGGACTGTGAGCTGATGCTTACCGTCCTCTCTTCATTTGCGGAGGAAGAAAGCAGAAGTGTAAGTGAAAATATAAAGTGGAGGTATCACAAAAAGTTCGAAAAAGGTGAACTGGTTATAAACGCTAATAGGTTTCTTGGATACGATAAGGACGAATATGGAGATTTAATAATAAACCCCAAAGAGGCTGAGGTTGTAAAAAGAATATATAAGAAGTATTTAGAAGGTAATGGGATATTTAAAATAGTAAAACTGCTTAATTCAGAGGATATTCCAACAGTTACAGGCTCAAAATGGAATGAAGCAACTGTTAGGACTATTCTAAGAAATGAAAAGTATAAAGGGGATGTAATGCTTCAAAAAACCTATACTCCAAGCTACTTAACTAAGCTAAGGAAAATAAACAGAGGTCAGGTTGATAGCTATTACATAGAAGATAACCATTCACCAATAGTTACAAAGGAAGAATGGGAGAGAGTGCAGCTTGAAATGCAAAAACGTGCTGAAGCAAAAGGAAACTCAATAGGCTCAATAAAATGCCTTAACCGTTATCCACTTTCAGGAGTTCTTTTCTGCAGCAAATGCGGTTCACCATTGAGACGTAGAACATGGAACAGTAAACACTCCTGTAAAAAGATAGTATGGCAATGCAGCAACTATGTTAAAAATGGTAAAGATGCCTGTGACGGAACAGTAATCGATGATGAGATTATAGGCAGTCTTAATATAACGGAACCAACCATTGTGAAGGAGGAAATCCAAAATGGCAAGAAGCATTACAGTTATACCAGCAAGGGCAAACAGAACAAATACGGCACAGAATGCTGAACCGCAAAAAAAGAGAATGGCGGCTTACTGCCGTGTATCAACAGACCAATTAGAACAGCTATCAAGCTATGAGGCACAGGTACAATATTATACTACATATATATGTAACCATTCTGACTATCAATTTGCTGGTATCTATGCCGATGAGGGTATCACAGGAACTAACACAAAAAAGCGTGAGCAGTTTAACAGGATGATTAACGACTGCAAAGCAGGAAAAATTGATGTGATTATAACTAAATCAATATCGAGGTTTGCGAGGAACACTTTAGATTGCTTGAACTATGTAAGAGTACTCAAGGAGCTTGGCGTAGAGGTTATTTTTGAGAAGGAAAATATACGGACATTGGATTCAAAAGGGGAGGTACTAATTTCCATTTTAGCCAGTTTAGCACAGGAGGAAAGTTTTTCCATAAGTCGAAACAGCACATGGGGCATTAGAAGGCGGTTTGAACAGGGTAAAGTTATAGTCAATCATACAAAATTTATGGGGTATGATAAAGACGAAAATGGCAACCTTGTAATAGACGAAAAACAAGCAAAAGTAGTTAGAAGAATATTTACCGATTATCTTGATGGAAAAGGCCCGAACAGGATAGCGCGGGAGCTTGAGAGGGACGGAGTATTCAATTGGAATGGAAAAGCAAAATGGTATGAGGGCAGTATAAGGAAAATGCTGAGCAATGAGAAATTTAAAGGAGATGCTTTGCTTCAAAAGACATATACCGTTGATTTTCTTTCTAAGAAAAGGGTTGAGAACAAAGGTGAAATACCACAGTATTATGTTGAAGAAAGCCATCCTGCAATTATTGACAATGATACATGGGAAGCCGTTCAGTTTGAAATGGAGAGACGGCTGATATTTGCAAAAAAGCATGGACTTCAAAAATATGACTATGCTAATAACAATAACCCGTTTGCAGGGAGAGTTATATGTGGATGCTGCGACAGTACATTTGGCAGGAAGGTGTGGAACTCGACAGATGAAAGATTAAAAAGAACCATTTGGCAGTGTAACAATAAATACAAGGTAAAAGGAACAATAGGGTGCGGAAACAGGCATATTAATGATGGAATCTTATATGAGGCATTTGTTTATGCGTTTAATGAGATAGTCAAAAATATAGATTTCTATATGGCAAAGTGGCAAAAGAAGATTGACAGCAAAGACATTTTGGAGAGAGTTACTGCCAAGAGGTTTATTGGGATTTTTAAAGAGGCTCAGTCTATAGAACAGATTGATGCAGGATTGTATTTTAAACTGGTTGAGAAGGTTGTGGTTTATGAGGATAGGGTGAGTGTGGGGTTGTTGGATGGGAGTGAGATTAGTTTTGAATAGAGATATCAAATTTTAGATTTTATATAATATTAGTTTATACCGTCAATTGGGAAAGAGTATCTTCCGGTTGACGGTTTTTTTTAGTTACACACGTGGTCTAAATCCACCGTCTTAAGACGGTATGATGGGATATCTTATGCACAACTGGAAGTTAGTTTTCATTTTACACCTTTTCACATTTAATTTACAATAATAATCATAAAGTGTAAGAATTTTATATTAATGGTTGACTTTGTAATATAAAAAGGCATATAATGGTAAAGCAATGACAGTGTTTAGTGGAGATAAAACAAGTTTTGTAATGTAAAAAAGTTATTAAATGATTTTAACACATAGATATACTATTAAAAAAATAAAATACTTACTGGAGGAAGAAAATTTATGAAACGTTTTTTAAAAGGTTTTTCTGTTTTAGTAATTTTAGCAACTCTTCTCACAACAATTGCATATGCAGCAGTAGTGTATGAATCCGGCAACAATTTAGTAACAAATACCGAAAGATGGCAGTATATATATGATGGCTATGGTCAGTGCCAAGGAACATCATATAAAAATGTCTACATAAGATATTCTAATGGTGCAAGTGGAGATACTGGCCGCTTATATTCACAAAATACTTATGACTATACTATTGCTACTGTTTCTTATACATATACGGATACATTAAATCCGTTTGCGCCTAAAGTGCAATTTAATTATGGTTTTACAGCAAAGTAGATATGTAAATTTATGATAGTACATTAAAATTTGTAAACTCAAGTATATCTATGCGTTAAATATATTGCTTCTGTTTGATAATAATTACATGAATTTTCTTGACATACAGGATCATGAGTCCAGTTGGCTGTAAAGCCTATCCATCGTATGAGATAATTCATATCACTTTCACGTTACTATTATATACAGATTGCAATTGTCAAGTGCTTGCTGTGGAAACAGTGAATGCGTACTTGGTAATTTCAATCTGAACAAGTATTTTTCTGAGATAAAAGAGTAAGAGGTACTTGAATTTTTCACTTTTATCTCAATAATCACTGGGTACATTGTTAGTAGAATCAGTTATTTGCATAGACTGATAATCTATATAATCAAAAAGTTTGTAAAAATTGACATAAAAAAATAATAAAAGAAGGCAGAATAAATGCGAAAACTAAAATCAACGTTCTTTATTTTTAATTTCATAATAACAATAGTTTTTGTCACTTGCTTTACATATACAAAAATACAATTAAATAACATCACAACTCCACCATATAAACTTAGTACTAACACGATTTGTATTACTATTAATGAAAATGTGCAAAAAACTTCAAGAACCTCTTTGCCTCAAGTACTTGAGGAATTACAAGTTGTGCTTAATGATAATAAAGTGCTTTTGATTTCTGAAAATATTAATAGTTATGGCCTAGGTGTATTTGATCCCAATGGTTATTATGAAACATATAAACTAATCAGTGGTAATCAATTCAATCATAATTCAAAGGGGGTATTAGTGAGGGACAAATCCTATACTTACAAATCAGTGAAGAATAACGAAATAGTAAGTAATAATGGGAAAATCATACCAGTAATTGGTGTCTATGACAATTCATATCCGCTATTTGATATTAATAAGGAATATATTTATAATTTTTTTGATGATCCAGCATTAAGTGGCTACTGCTATTTAGATCATCCTAACAAAGTAAAATTGGAAAATATATTAAGGAATGAAATAATTCCATTATTGAATGATGGTGGTTATGACGTTGGAGTGGATAAGACATATACTACATCATTAACTTCAATAATTAGTAAATTAATCACAAATTCCGTATATGTAATTTCATTATTAATAATTCTTTTCTTATATATTAATTTATTTATTAATTATAATAATAATTTATCAAAATTAAAAAAGGTAATTAATGTACACATGGTGCTCGGAGGTACAAGACTTCTCCTAACACGTTATATCACAAAATATTATATTAGTAGTATTATTGTTGGAAGTATTTGCGGTGGTTTGTTTTATGCGATTGTATTTAATAGGAGTAAGCTGACATTATCACTTGTCACTATTTTTTTATGCATATTAATTAATATAATTATTAGCTATATTTTATCTATAATTGTAGTCTATAATAAATGTGTATTTATAGGAAGAGACGGTAAAAGATTATGAAAACAGCAGCTAAACTAGCAATGAAAGATGTGAAAAAAAATTTAACTAATATCATTTTTTTTGTTTTTCAACTGACATTTTGTATTATCTTTTTTGTTGTTGTAATGTCAGGCATTGTAAATCAATTCTTCTATCAGAAAACATATGATAAAGTAATGAACTCCAAAATTACAGGATTTAATATATATTATTCTGATAATGTCGATTCTGATGGTGAGTTGAATCAAAAGGATGAAACAGTTATAAGAGATATGTTTAAGGATAATAGAGCGTACTCTTTTGTCGATGGTATTCGTACCGAAAAATTGAAAGGTGTCCCTATAATAATCGGAGTAGGAGCTTTTGGTAGGGCTTATGGTTATCCTTCAAGCTCAGAAATTACTGCTTTTAAAGGTTCTAATATAAAAAATATTGAAGTAGGTGAGAATTTCAGTATTGGTAATACAAATGTTGTAATAAAAGAAGAATTGCCTTTTGGAGCATCATTTTTTAGAAAAGCATATCTAAATAAATTAGATGATTGTATCTTAGTGATAATGCCATACTCTAAGTTTGAAACACTATTTACTGGGGATGATCTGAATTTCTATAAAATGCTTATAAGAACAAATTTAAATCTTATTGATGCAAGCGATTCAGAAGTTGAGGACATCACTAATGCTATTAATAATACCAAGCAAAACAAGGTAATACCAATTAGTTACAATAACTATTTAACTGAACAATATAACGAAAAGAAAAATAATATTTATTTCTATACAATAATTATTATTAGTGCATTTATCTTTATTAGTTACGGGGTTTTCAAAAATCTGTTAAATTTAGTTGATAAAAATATTACAGAGTATACTGTGAATATATTATTTGGGGCTACTATTAAAGATATATTTATAAGAAATTTCTTTTATGTAATGATAATTATTGGCCCATCAATACTAATTTCATTTTTCTTTATCAATGCGGTTAGAATTATAGGTAAAACTGATATTTTGTTGCAGATAGCGGTTATTATATTAATTAGTATCTTAGTATCACTTGTTCCGCACAGCAGAATTAGTAGAAATTACCTATTAAATAATTTAAGAAGGGATTAATAATTATGTCGTTAATAGAAATCAAATCGCTTAAAAAAAGTTTTAATGATGGAAAAGAGAATAAAATTAACGTTATAAGAGGCATAGATTTAAGAATAGAGAAGGGAGAAAAAATCGCTATAGTAGGAGACTCTGGGTGTGGTAAAACTACGTTTATTAACCTCATCGGACTTATACTTAATTCGGACTCTGGAGAGATTATCATAAATGGGAGAAATGTATTAGAACTCTCATCAAAAGATAAGGCCAATTTAAGAAATGCTTTTTTTGGATATGTTGTACAAGATTTTGCACTGGTTGAGGAGGATACTACTTATCAAAACTTGGAGATTCCGCTTCTATATTCAAAAAAAAGATATAGTAAACGAGAAAAAGACAAACTAATAAGTGATACACTAAATAAAGTAGGATTAAGCGAAAAAATTAATGAAAAAGTTAAATTTTTATCAGGTGGTCAAAGACAGAGAGTAGCCATAGCTAGAGCTATTATCAATAATCCTAGCGTGATCTTAGCAGATGAACCAACAGGAGCTCTTGATGGAGACACAAGTGAAAAAATCTTTTCATTATTAAATGATTTGGTTATTGATGGAAAATCTTTAATCCTTGTTACTCACAACGAAAAGTTAGCTAATTACTGTGATAAAAAGTATAAAATTGAAACGGGAGTTTTTAAGTAGCTTGATGATTAGCCTTCGTCTTGCGAATAAGCATTAGGGAAAAATCAAAAGTTACAGTATAGTACTGAATCACGATATTAAGTAGAAAGGAAGATATGGTGTTTTGCTTCTAAAAACATCATACAAGGATATTATGAACGTTGAAGCCCCGTATATTAAGTTGTTTAAGAATTCTTTAGGATATTATTTATTTGATGTAAATACTGTTAAGGTACTGAAGATACCGGAATATTTATACTTGGATTTGTATCATAATCCTTATGATACCCGGGATTGGAACAAGGCTTCCCTTGATTATATGACTAGCTTGAAAAAAGATGGCTATTTGAGCAATCATCGAGTGAAGGAATCAGAACATCCGCTTACGGAATTTCTAGATGATTTAATTAATCATAAATTATCACATATCACCTTGCAGGTAACACAAAATTGTAATCTCAGATGTGAGTATTGTATATATTCAGGTGAGTATAAAAACAGAGTACATAGCGATGAACGTATGAATTGTAATACCATGAGAGACGCTGTAGATTATCTGATCAAATGTTCCAGTGATGCAGACAGAATGGCAATTAGTTTTTATGGTGGCGAACCTTTATTGGAATTTACTTTAATTCAGGAATGTGTAGAATACGCTTTGAAGAAAGCAGAGGGAAGAAAAGTCATTTTTAATTTCACAACCAATGGTACTTTATTAACAAAGGAAAAGCTGGAGTTTCTGGTTCACAATGACTTTAGAATTACAATAAGCCTGGATGGACCGGAGTTTATTCATGATAAACATAGGAAATTGGCTTATACATCAAAGGGGTCCTTTGATAAAATCATTGAGAATCTGGAATATATTTATGATACCTATCCTGAATTTTATCAAAGCAATATTCAGTTTAATACAGTAATAGATCCTTTGAATCGTTTTACTATCATAAATGATTTCATACGTAACAACAAGCTTTTAAGTCAATCGATGTTTTCCTCTACGCTAATTGATGGTACCTATGCGATCAAGGATATATCTCATGATGATCAATTTGATGAAGAATTTCGCTATGAGGTATTTAAAACATTTTTATGGAAAACGGGATGGCTTTCAAGGGAAGACACTTCTCCATTGTTAGTATCTTATTATGGAACCTTAAAAAAGATGGCCAAAATGATAGAAACCATGAAAAGTGATAGAATTCCAGAAAAATTTCATCGAGGAGGGCCATGTGTACCAGGAATACAACGTCTCTTCGTTACAGCGACAGGGGAGTTGTATCCATGCGAAAGGGTCAGTGAATCTTCGTCGGTAGCCAGATTGGGGGATATAGACAGCGGAATCAGCCTTGCGCGAGCAGAAAAAATCCTCAATGTTGAGAAGGAGACCTCTGAAATGTGCAGAGATTGTTGGGCTTATTATTTTTGTACTGCATGCATTGCAAAAATGGATGACGGATCTCAGATTTCAACAACGAAACTGAGCGAACAATGTAATGCGATGAGGAGCACGGTGGAAAGAGAATTATCAGATTACGTTGTGATGAAAGAGTTAGGATACCAATGGGAATTAGACGCGTGAGAGGTGAAGTTCATGGAAAATGTATTAGTATATCCGTATAATAAATCATATCAACCGTATGTATGGAACGGAGAAATAGATGGAAATAAGATAATAAAATCCTTGGTATCTCCCAGCGGATGGGGGATTGAAGGAAAGGAAGTCCAAAGCTTAACAGGGAAGTATGTGGTAAGCAGTAATTTTTCATATGAACTGAAAGGTTGCTCTACGGTTTGGTTTGTGGAAGATGATGCTCTGCCTTTACCGGAAGACCTATTGATCAGTAAAGTACAAGAAGCTGTAGAGAATGGAAAGGACATTCTTTATACGAGATATAAGGACAAGCAATTATATGATAAGGTTATGACTATGTTACAGAGCACTAATAAACAACCAATACTCAGAGAAGAGGAAAAAAGTCAGGTAAAATTGGACGACTTTTGCTATAGTATTAAGGTTCCGATTATAGCAATTTTAGGATTAGAAGAAGGAGTTCAAAAATTTGATGTGCAGGTTGCATTGTGGAGAAAATTGAAGGAGCTGGGGTATGAAGTAGAGGCAATCTCAACTAGGCTGGACAGTGAAGTAATTGGTATGAACTCCATACCACAATTTATGTTTGAAACCGGGATGAGCGAGACTCAAAAGATCATTCAATACAATCATTATGTGAAGCAGATTGAACTGACCAAAAAGCCAGATATAATAATTCTTGGAGTGCCGGGAAGCGTAATGCCCTTTGATTCAGTAAATCACAATAATTTTGGTATCATGTCATACTTGATATCCATGGCTGTACCTGTAGACTATGCTATTTTATGTGCTCCCTTTTACACCAACTCTGATTTTGATTTTACAGATATAAATAGGGATATTTATCATAAGTTTGGCTTTGAAGTGGCTTTTTGCCATATTGCTCCTATCACACTAGATCTCCGGAGTATATTTGAAGATAGTAAAAGGCGGTTTTTTACACTGAAGGAGGATTATATTCAACAAGAACTAAGGAAACATGAAAAAGATGATGTTGGGTATGTTCTGACGCCAAACAATATTGAAAAATTAGCACATCGTGTATTGGAAGTATTATCCTAGGGCAAGGGAGGGTCTGAAGACTTCGATGGAAAAGGTAGAATTGGTGAACGAGATTTTTAAGAAAAGAATCAATATAGATTTTGAGGAAAACAAGGAATTACAAAGGGAAAAGTTATTGGGGAATAAAATCGGGTGCCCGGTTAGAGAACTGGTCTTGATTTTATATGATTTAGAGCAATGCTTTGGTGCTGAGCGATGGAGGGATAGCATTATAAATAATCGTTTTGATACCTATGAAAATATCATTGCTACGCTTAATACTTAGCTAATTACCAGTATATCTTACTGGCTAATTAAATAAATAAGATGGGGGATTAAATTGTGAAAAAACAACTCAAAAAAAGAACGAAGAACACTCAAAGATCACTGGAGCTATATGCAGCCTGTGCCTGCCTTTGCAGTGCTTGTTCCGGATGTGGAAGTGTACCGTCAAGTGACTTTGTAAATGTTATGAACAATCGAACATGGAACAACAACAATTCGGATAATTCGAGCAAAAATTGATTTATAAACATATGTAGATGGCAGATTTATCTGCCATCTACATATGTTTATAAATTTATATATATGAACGAAGAACAATTGAGGTGCAGGAAAATGATTAAGAACAGTATGAAACAGATACTACGAATGCCAGTGAAGAGTTTCTCTTTTTTAGTTCTGATGGTACTCGCTGCTTTTTTACTTACACTGGGTTGTATTTTGTATATTATGAATAACGCAACCATAACTAAGTATGAAGACAGCTTTATTACCATAGGAACCGTTGAGCAAAAAGCGTTTTCTGTGAAGCGTGGGACAGAATGGAATGCTGAGCTAAAGGATTATAGTGTGTTTCAGAAAGCAGAATATTCCTCGCTACTTCCATCTTCTATCCTTTCCTTTCCAGGAGCGAATTATATTCACGAACCAAAGAAACGTTCTTATTACGGCTCTTATGCACCAGACTATATTTTATGGAACACATCGTCGCCACAGAATTTTCCTGTTGTGATAGCAGAAATTTCACCCATAGAGGACTGCATACCGGATGAGGCAGTTAAGGTTATCGTAAAAAAGGTTCTTTTTGGGGATTCTGCGTTAGAAGGGTCCTCCCTTTGGTTCTGTAATCATTATACTAAAAATCCAAAGCCTCTTAAGAAGGGGAATAGCTATGCTGTTGTTTTATTGACCAATTATTGGGCGCATGGAAAGCATTTTGAGGCAGAAGCGAAGCCGGAGAAACGGAGTGTAGAATATGTTCCCATAGAGTTGGTGTCTAAACAATACGATAGGAATGGAAAACGAATGAAGGATACCTTAGAGGGAAATTCTGAAGAAGCCTCTCCTTATTATGAGATAGTAAATGGCTTTTATGAGACAGAGATTGGAAAAAGAGTTCTGAACCTGATCGAAGGCTATGCCATGCTTAGAGCTACACAGCCTGTTACAGGGACCAATGCAACCATGCTCTTAATGTCCTTCTACCTTGGTGATTCCTATATCAGCCAAGGTAGGGATATCTCAGAGGAGGAATATAACCAAGGGGATCAGGTATGCTTGGTATCAAAAGAGTTTGCTGAGAATAATAAGCTTACGCTTGGCGATGAGGTTAACCTGCAGCTTTATTTTACCAACAGTAAGATTTCTTCGGGAACGCATAATATGGAACAATGGCTTCCTATTACAGTCAAGGGAGAGGTGCTCTCTGTATTTGAAGAAAGCAGGTATACCATTGTCGGCATCTATGATACTTTTTCCGGAGCCAATGATGAGCGGTTTCGTTTGGCTCTCGATGAGGTAATTGTTCCACTGGCTTCCATTAAAAATCAAAATAGCTGTAATATCATGGAATACGGTCCAATGAAAGGTTCAACCACCTCCTTTCAAATTCCCAATGGAAGTATTGATGCATATATGGCCAATTGGGAAAAATACGGGACGGACGAGTTAGAAATTATTTTCTATGATAGGGGTTATACCCAATTAAAGAACGGTCTGGAAAACATTAAGCAAGTATCTCTATTACTACTGGTTGTGGGAATGATTATGGTACTTTTTCTTTTATTATTCTTCAGCCATTTGTTTATTACCAATCAGAAGGAACGGATTGCGATAGAACGTTGTCTGGGGGTAGAAAAGAAACAATGCAGAAGCTCTTTGCTTTCTGGAATTTTAATTCTGCTGATTGCCGGGAGTATCCTGGGTTGTTGTTTGGGAGGAGTGCTGTCTCAGCATATATCAGCCGATACCATGGACCGGGTATATTATGATACCACTTACAGTAATGTGATAGCAACAGAAACGAAGGGTACTAGCGACAAAGTAGCCAATGATTTTTTGGTAGTTATGATTGTAGTTTTCTCCACTGGAGCAGGTATTGCACTAATGGGAGTACTGATTTCGGTGAGAAAGATTAATCGAATTTTGAATTTGGAGCCTATGAAGCTACTGAGTGAAAAAAATTAGAATGATTTGCTTTCAGTTTAGAGGATGATATAATGCTAAGAGTTGCAGTAATTGACAATGGAATCAGTGAAAAGTACATCAAAGGGAAGATTTCGCATTATAAAATTGAAAAAAAAGCAGTAGTGATAGAGAAGGGAAATCCTACTGAGTCATTAACCCATGGAACAATCTGTGCGTATATCATTTCCAAGCTTTTGGAACGGGTTGAACTGATCGATATTAACGTCTTCGGAACGAGGTATGGTTCTTCAGAAGATGTGATATTGGCGTTGGAGTGGTGTCTTACCCATGCGGTAACTGTTATTAATATGAGCTTTGGAACAGTGGATTATAGAGAATACTCTAAAATGGAGGGGATAATTCACAAGCTTTCGATGGAGAATAGGTACCTTGTAGCAGCCTTTAACAACTTTTTCATTAAATCCTATCCTGCTTCCGTGGAAAGGGTTTTTGGGGTGCGCGCCGATAAAGGAAATTTGCGAAGGAATGGAGATTATTCGTTTGCACCAAATCGAGGGCTACAAAAGGAAAACACTCTGGTAGCACATTGGGATTTACAGGAGTATCAGGAGGACTTGGGACAAAACGAATTTCCGCATCGCTCCAATAGTTTTTCAGCACCGGTAATCACGGCCTTCATAGCCCGTTGTCTAGGAGAGTATCCTGGGATAAAATTTAATGGAGTTATAAAGTATTTGGAGCAAAATGCAGTCAATGAGCCCTGTGAAGCATATTCAATAGATCGCATATTCACAAAATTGAATTTTTCGATTGAGATACCGGTCATCGCCTTTGTGAGTGAGGATATCGAATGTACACGAAATCTTCAGCAATTATTAGATCAGGAAGGATATGAAGCTGTCTTGGTTACCGATGGAGAGGAAAAGATAAAAGGGATACCGTTGAATATCTATTGTGATATAGAAGAAGAACTAACAAAGGAGATTATTGCATCCATTGCTCACATATATCAAGCAGATATTTTGATTATGAGCCTGTGCGAGCATCGGTTTCATCCAAAGAATCAGGATTTCATTGATATTATTGTTCGGAGGGAGATAGAAAGGTATCGTGTGGAGTTTAGGCATAATTCCTGCTATTGTGATACGATTTGGGAACTAAGTGAGATGGTTCAACAATATTTTCAATAGATAAAATCCGGAGGAATAAATTTATTTCGTCAGTGTAACAGTGAAATGGAGTTTATATGAATCGAAAGATAGTAAGGATTTTTATAGAAGCTGTTCTACGATATAAAGGCAGAATAATATCCATTATGATTACATTCATCATAGCATCACTATTTACCTTTCTTAACCCGATTATAATAAGAAATATTATGGATCAAGGAATGGCAAAGAAGGATTTTAGATATATTTATATGCAGTCAATCTTATTATTGCTAGTATATGTTGGGCAGCAGTTGATCAATCTCTTTCAGGCAAAATTAAGTACTGAAGTGAAAAACCGATTTATCAATGATTTGATGGGAAAGAGTTTTGCAAAGCTTATGAAGCTAAAACTAGAGTATTTTAATAAAAATAATAGTGCGGAAATTGTTAACAGGCTATACCACGATGCAGATAGGACAGGGCAGATTGTAGACCGCAATATCATCAGTATTGTTAGCTATGCAATAGGTATGATAAGTGGTAGCATCGGTCTTATCCTATTAAATTGGAAGTTATCAATATTGGTGTTTCTATTTGTGCCGGTAAAGTTTATGATTGTGTATTTCATGTCACTTAGAAATGAGCAATTAGAAAGAGAAGTTATAGTTAAGTCGTCGGAGTTTAGTGCATGGTTCGGGAATATCGTGAATGGCATCAGAGAAGTGAAGCTATGGAATTTATATCATGCCAAAGGAGAAGAATACAGTAGTCAGCAGCAGAAAATTTTGGGGATTAACAAAAAAAGAGAAATGGTAAATACCTATAATCTCTGTGGAGACAGCTTGGTAAATGCAGTTTTAACGGTGCTTACATATATTGGAGGAGGTTGGTTAGTAAGTAAAGGACGTTTATCGATGGGAGAAGTGGTAGCATTTCTGGTTTATAGTATATCTTTGACGGGGCCAATTACTTCGATTATTAATTTAAGATACTTTGTTTCAGGAATTAAGCCATCAATAGAAAGAATGTTGAATTTTTTTGAACTGGACGAGGAACCTAGTGGACAGGATATCATTGCAAATTGCGATTTTAAAGAGCTTATATTAGAAGATGTTACTTACGCTTACGGAGAAAATAAAGTAATCGATAATTTAAACGTAAAAATAGAGCGGGGAGATAAAATTGCCATCGTTGGTAAAAATGGTGTTGGAAAAACCACACTCATCCAATTATTATTGGGATTCATACAGCCGATTGACGGAACTATCTACATCAACGGGAAAAATATCAGAGACCTTCAATTAAATAACTACAGACAATTATTTAGCTTGGTGAGCCAGAATGTGTATTTATTTAAAGATAGTTTGTTGTGTAATCTTGATTTGAAAAGGGATTGTGACATGGAAGAGATCAAGTCCGTGTGTAATAGAAATGGAATTGATCCTATCATCCATAAACTCCGCTATGATTACGATTCTCTGATTGAGGAGAATGGTGCAAATCTATCCGGAGGAGAGCGACAAAAACTGGCTTTGGTCAGAGCAATAATAAAAAAGGGAGAAATACTTATTTTAGATGAACCTACCTCGAATTATGATGCTGTATCAGCAGATACTTTCATGGATAGGGTTGTGAAAGAATATCAAGATAAAACGATAATCATAATAACACATGACAATAGAGTATTAAATAAAGTTGATAAAATATACAACTTGGAACAAGGGAAGCTAACTGCTGTTTCATAGTCTGTCTAGATAATGTGACAAAATCCTTGTTCAGAAGGAAGGAGGTATACATGTTTTACCTACATACGGTACGATGTAATATCAAGAAAAATAGAATAAAAGGCATCCTTACCATTAGTATATGTATTATTGTACTACTGATGCTGAATTTGTATCTGACTAATTTGGGTAGTAGTAAACAGCAGCTAAAAGAATTGGCGGCTGTCAATTCAGTGTATTGTAGGATTACGAACCTCAATGGAACCATTGAGACAGGACTGGAGATTAAAGAGGATATAGTTGATAAGATACAATCTAGCAGTCAGGTAAAGGATGCGACATTTACGGTTCGATTACTGGCAGGAGAGGGAGAGTTTCCTCTGGAGGACTGGAAAGAGCACTTAACCTTATTCATCACAGGTATCAATAGGATTTCTGCCATTAGTGGACTCTCAGAGGATAAGATACATTGGAAAGGGAAAGCAGAAGAAAAATTCTTTTCCTCCTCTGTACAAGGCTGTCTGGTTAGCGAGTCTACAATGGAAAAATATCAATGGAACCTCGGGGATACTATTTCCCTTAATCTGTATTACCAGTATTATGATGAAAGAAATCAACTCCATTATAAACCATTGGAACTGATGCCTATAGAAATTCTTGGGACATTAGATCCCTTTATTTCGACGACAGAGCAAGTGCCGTCGGATATCCTAATTCCATTTGATACGATAAGAGAATGCTTTTCTAGGAAAAAGTCTCCATTTTATGCAGATTCCTGCTTTTTTTATGTGAATGATCCACTACAACTAAATAAATTTAAGGAGGAAATGAAGTCCATAGGATTATTGCAGAAGTCACCCACAGCCGATTATAATTATCAAGGGATCTCCCTTACTGTACGGGACAGTACCTTTCGAGCCTTAGGTAATCAATTGCTTCAAAGCATAGATACCCTACAAAGCTTTTTACCTCTTATCGGGATTACGATTATTTGCATTGGATATATTGCCAGTTTTCTATTGATCAACACTAGGCAAAGGGAGTTTGCTCTTATGAGAGCCATAGGAGTCGGGAGGGGTATGTGCTTTCGATTGTTTTTGTTGGAACAGCTTCTGTTAATTCTTGTTGGAGAAATCCTTGGCGGAGGGATAACTTTTCTACTCTTTCGAAGTAGCGTGACAGTGGCGATTTCAGGAAGCATCTTTTTCATTAGCTATCTCTTAGGTTGTATGTTTGCCTTATGGAGGATGGGAAGAACCAGCGTAATCAATGCACTCTTTAGTATGGATTAGATTAAGAGGAGAATAAGAATTAGTCAAATCCAATAGAATAGTTACTGAGCAAAATGTGGTGCCAAAGGATTGAACAATGAACCTTTTCAATGAAAAATTCTCAGGTAACACGGAATGGAGATTAAGATGAAAATAATACAGGCAGAAGGTGTTAGCTATTATTATCAGACAAAGTATCAGAAAATAGAGGCATTAAAGGATATTACCTGTTTCTTTGAGACAGGAAAAATGTATGCTATCGTGGGAGAATCCGGTAGCGGAAAAAGTACCTTTCTATCCCTCATTGCAGGTCTGGATCTACCGACCTCTGGTTCTATTACCATAGACGGAAAGGAAATCCGAACCATAAACCGGGATCACTACCGTAGAGACCTGGTGACAGTTGTTTATCAGGCGTTCCATTTATTCCCGCTTTTGACTGCATTGGAAAATGTAATGTTTCCCATGACTTTAAAAGGAATGTCGGTGAAGCAGGCAAGATCACGGGCAAAGGAGTTAGTCAAAAAGGTAGGGCTAGGTGAAAAAACAGAGGAGCAGTTTCCACAGATGATGAGTGGAGGAGAGCAACAACGAGTGGCGATCGCCAGAGCCATGGCATCATATGGAAAAATCTTATTGGCAGATGAGCCTACAGGGAATCTGGATACGCAAAATGAAGAAAATATTGTAAGCCTCTTAAAGAAGATGGCTCATGAGGAACAGTATGCAGTTATTGTTGTGACACATAATCCAGGGGTTGCACAGGAAGCGGATGTAATTCTGCGGATGAAGGATGGATCAATGATTGAAATACGGGAAAATGATGAGAAAAAGATGAGATCAAGAGGATAGTGTTTAACAGGGGAAGAGTAGAAACCAAACAATTGAATAAATGGGGTTCTGGTGCAAAAATAATTTCTGTGATAGCATATACAGTATAATTATGGGAAAGGGGTTACTAAATGTAACAGAATCTATTTAAGTGGAATCACTTTGAATCAGAAATAATATTGTTGTGTGTTCGTTGGTGTTTAATCATCTTTCCTTTATTTTATGCAGCTATAGGGGGTCGTTTTGGTAAAAAAATGAAATAATTTTGCGTAATTATATTATCCAATAATCTCAAGGCATGTTGAGTGTGTTGTCTTGATGTCAAGGGTTGAGAAATAAGTCTAAAAAAAACTGATAAATAAAGGGTTTCCGAGGTTAGAGGGTTTTACTGCCTGATGTCTGGCAGCACCTTCTAACCTCGGGAATCCTTATTTTTATTTATTGAGGAAACAGGTCGACTGTATAAAAGTGCGTGGGGTTGTGTTGACAGATTAGATAACTTCGTGGGGTGTGGAGATAGGATGGATGTGGCTTTCTTGAGAAGTTGTTTAAATTCTAATATCGAGGTGATGTTATGTTAAATAGAATGTTAAAAGCAAGTGCAAGGTATATTTTTACGAAAAATAAAAAAGTAAGCACTACGTATCAATATTGAAATATACGGACAAAAATGAAAAAAGGGGTTGATAATTCAAATTAATAGTGCTATAATTTCCGTATAATATTAAGATAAAAGGTGATTGCAATGCGTGGTGGAAATCGACTCGGTGCAGGAAGGAAGGTTATTCCTGAGTCAGAAAAAAAGAAAAGAAAAAGCGTGTATATTACAGATAAACTTTACACTAGAATTATGGATACTGACATCGAAAATTGCAATAATTTCAGTCAAAAATGTATGGCATTGATTGAATTAGCAATGGAAAATCTAAATAAGAACAATCAAGAGCATAGTGTGAAAAGGAACAATATATTGATGGTGAGAGAACCCAAATCTACATACAACAAAACGAATAATAATTTTGAAAAACAAAACAGTGGAATAAAATTGACATTTATTGATTTATTCGCTGGTATTGGAGGAATTAGATTAGGATTTGAAGACAAATATACGAAATGTGTATTTAGTTCTGAATGGGATAAATATGCAGCTCAAACGTATGAAGCTAATTATGGTGAGAAGCCTCATGGTGATATTACAAAAATCAACGAAAATGATATTCCAGATCACGATGTTTTATTGGCTGGATTTCCTTGTCAGCCGTTTAGCAATATAGGCAAGCGTGAAGGTTTTGCTCATGAAACGCAAGGAACATTATTTTTCGATGTTCTTAGGATCCTAAAGAAAAAGCAACCTAAGATGTTTTTATTAGAAAATGTAAAAGGGCTTTTAACAAATGATAATGGGAATACATTTCGAGTCATTTTAGACAATCTTAAGAGTCTAGGATATTCCGTTTTTTATGAAGTTATGGATGCACAAAATTTTGGGCTTCCACAAAGACGTGAACGTATTGTAATTGTGGGATTTCATCCTGATTTAGGCATTAATGATTTTTCATTTCCTAAAGGTAATCCTGACAATAAGGTTCCAATTAATGCTATTTTAGAGCATAATCCTACAGGGTATTCAATTTCCAAGCGTTTGCAAGAAAGTTACTTATTTAAAAAGGATGATGGGAAGCCACAGATTGTTGATTTTGATAGCACTATACAAGTTAACACTTTAGTAGCTAGTTATCACAAAATTCAGCGTCTTACAGGAACATTTGTAAAAGACGGAGAAACAGGGCTTCGATTATTCAGCGAATTAGAACTGAAACGTTTGATGGGTTTCCCTGATGATTTTAAAGTTCCTGTGTCAAGAACACAAATGTATAGGCAGTTTGGAAATTCTGTTGCTGTTCCCATGATTAAAGCTGTTGCTAAAGCAATGAAAGAGCGACTTTTGTTGGCTGAAATGCAGGATATTGAAAAAATAAAAACTATAGCTTTATAACTAATATAGAGACTAATATCAGCAAGTATAGTTTGCTAGTATTAGTCTTTTGCTTTAATTGTTTGAAAAACCTTTAATCTGTATTTTTTGACCACGCTTTTTGCTTGGATAAGTCCATTTAAAAGGAGTTCCAAATTGTCCTTTTCCACTATATTCTTCGATGTAATGTTTAATATAATCATCACGATTCCAAACAGCAAATTTATTTGTAAATATAATTAAATCTACCATTTGTATCTTGTCATTGACTAAAGAGCTATGTAAACCAAAAATGAAGAATTCAATAAGTTCTCTATTATACAATTTTAAGTTTTCCTCTAAAATTTTATCTGAGTTAGGATGCTCTGCAATTAATTTTTTTTTGCTACCGACTTTTTCAAAATGTATAAGTGCTTGCGATAGTGGGTCGCTTTCTGATAATTTTAATGCAGAAATCAAATCCGAAACACTACCTTCATGTATAGTGACAGTTTTTTCACGAGTGTTTTTTATACTGATATTCCTAATTAATTCTTTTGTATTTGTTTTGATTGTAACTGATACATCTGTTTTCGGTTTTCCCCTATTGGATAATAGAGGAATATCATTTGTAGCGGTAACTTCAAGTATCTTATCAAAGCCTTCCTTTAGATCAATTTTTTCAAGGATCTCTTTGTATATCTTGTATGTTGATGATTTGACGGTTTGTTGAGCGTTTTGATAATCATTCCATAATGCTTTATTTTTCAAATCATTAAGCAGGTTAACAATACTGGTTTCAGCATCATTACCAAGCACATTAGCACGTAAGCCCTGCGCTATGTTTTGGGATGCCTTTTCTACAATTTTTTGTCGCAATTCATTAACGGTTAAAACATCAGTTAAAAAGGAAGTATATGTTGTTCCGTTTATTTTTACGGAGTAGTTTCTTTTCTTTTTCATTTCAGCTGAAGATATAGAATCTGGAACAACAACATAAATATTTTTTACTTTCTCATCGATAAGCCTGATGTTTTGTGCAAAAAATTCTGTACCGTATATACGTTCCCTTATAGAGTTAGTTGATTTTATTAACCATTGTTCATTATCAAAGTCAGTAAATTGAACAAGAAAATCCATTTTAAATTGCTTTTCTTGATTTGGGTAACCTATAGAGTACCCTTCTTTAATTTCTATATTAATCCCTAATTCATTTTTAAGATTATTTAGCATTTCTGATACAAGAATTTTGGCTTGTTTACCAGATTCATTTTTGATTTGATTGTCTTTATTCATAGTTATAACTTTTCCCCCATCTACAAATCCCCTATTTAGTGTTTTGGTGAAAGATACTATTTTCTAACAATTTCCATAATATCAGCAATATCACAGTCAAGAGCCTTACATACTTTTATTAAAATGTCAGTATTAACATTTTCATTTTTACCAAGCTTAGCCATTGAGGCTGTACTAATGCCGGCTGCTTCCCTCAGATCCTTTTTCTTCATGTCTCTATCAATAAGAAGTTTCCATAGTTTTTTATAACTTATGGACATATTATCACCTCGCCTTAGTACCTAGACCAAGTTAATAAATAAAGTTTATCAAAAAATTAGCGAAACAACAATTAAAATTCACAAACACAAAATAAATATCGAGATGACCATAATATATGCTATAATTTACCTATGAACTAATGTTTGAATAGTAAAAATCCTTAAAGATATTAATTTCATATGGGGCGAGGAGGGAGTGCCTTGGCGGGTAATCGTTCTTTTAAAGATTATGTGGCTGATAGATTCTATAATGAGATATTTTCTGCCATACAAACCTATGCAACGGATAATTGTGAAGATTTAGACTTACGGTTATACAGGGTTCGAAACATCGGCGGAATAGAATTGTCAGATGTAGAAGTTAAGTTTGTGTCAGTTAATGACTTACCGGACATGAAAATAGAATTTGATGTTGCTGTTGAAGCTGAATTCGAAGTCCGTGAATCAAATCATCGTTATGATGAATCAGAAAATTGTCGGCAATGGTTTATGCTGGAATGCTCAGGAGATTTGGATTGCAATTTGGATGATTTTTCAATCTCTAGTATAACTGAGTATACTAGCAAAAATAAGCAACCGAAACCTATGTCAGACTCCCTTGTCCCTATCATTCATAAGGAACAACTAGAATCTGTTGCCACAGACTTCCTTAGAAGACATTACCCTGAAGCATTAAAAAACCCAATGGCAGTTGAGCCACAGGTGTTGGCAGAAAAAATGGGCCTTACAGTAGAAATGAGAGAGATTACAAAGGATTTCTCTGTTTTTGGGCAGATATACTTTCACGACTGTGATGCAGAGTTTTATGATGAAGATAGCGATGAAATGGTACAGACCCATGTGAGTGGCCGTACAATAATCGTGGATCCTAAAGCTTACTTCCTTCGTAACCTGGGATCAGTCAATAATACTATTGTGCATGAGTGTGTTCATTGGGATCAACATAGAAAAGCATTTGAATTGGAACGGTTATATAATAGTAGTGCCACACGAATCAAGTGTCAGGTAGTTGGGGGTATAAAAGACAATACCAGAGATGCAACTGACTGGATGGAATGGCAGGCGAATGCCCTCGCTCCAAAGATACAAATGCCACTTGCCATGTTTAAAACCCAAGCGTTCAAATTTATTAAGCAATTCAGTTCAGAACTGGGAACATCTGAACTTATAGATGTAATGGAACCAGTTATTGACGCCTTAGCAACGTTCTTCAGCGTATCTCGGGCAGCAGCTAAAATCCGAATGATTGATGCTGGATATGAGGAAGCAATCGGAACTTTTACTTATATAGATGGTCGCTACGTCAAGCCGCATAGATTTAAGAAGGGTGTGCTTGAAAGAAATCAGACCTTTTCTATAGGTGCATAGGATGCTGCTATCCAAAGCATAACCAATCCAGAAATGTCCGCTTTAGTTAGGGATGGAAGTTATATATATGTGGATTCCCACTTTGTGCTAAATCATCCGAAATATTTAACACAAGATATATTCGGACAAACGGTACTTACAGACTACGCACGAACCCATATGGAAGAGTGCTGCTTGGTTTTCGAGTTATCAGTCAAATCTGGGTGTAGGGAAAGATACTATACTGAATGTTTCCTCAACCGTGATAAGACATCAAATATAGATTTTGATATAAAGTATTGTAATGGTTTTGAGTATGCGGCTCCAGAAAAGAAGGCCCAATTACTAGCCGAAACAATAGCGGAAGAAATGCGAATCTATAATGAATTGCCAAATAGCTATACCAGCTCTCTCAAAATAGTACGTGAGTGGAAAAAAGTAACTTATAAAGAATTAGCAGAGAAAATATTGGTCAACGAGCGTACCATAAGACGAATCGTTAATGGTGAGGAACCGGGATCTATTAATTCCATAGTATTGATTTGCCTTGGACTTCATCTACCGCCAAATATTAGCAGTCATATAATTCGCAACTCACCATTTTCATTGAACTTCAATAACAATAGTCATATTTGGTATAACTTTGCATTGACTCACCTATATGCAAAATCGATGGATGAGATTAGAACGTTTTTACAGGAACATGGCGCAGAGCCATTATAAAATTCAATAATATTTTTGAAAAAGCGGACACAGGATGTCCGCTTTTTAGTTATTAACTAAGTAAGCCATACATGAATCCTTTTAAGGGTTTGTGTATGGCTTTTTTTATTGTTGTTTTTAGGTGTTTTTGTTGGGAAAAGCGTCATTTTGAGCCTGAAATTAACGGGCATGAGGTGTCCGCCAAGGCTGTCCAATTCTCACCTACAATAATGATAGATGAAGGAAAGGTCCTTCGTAGTTAGCAAGAATTAGACCATTCCTCGTCTACAAAAAAATATCAAATGCCTGATTTGCAATAAGGGCAAAGGATACATATTGCTACGTTTCAGTCCGTTTAGGATTGTTATACGTTGCAATAGAAGTACCTTACCTTGTTGCGCTCATTTTCAGGACAAAGGGTCTGTGTACTTCGAGGCACAGACCTATTTTTGTATCCTTTGCCGCCAATGCAGTCCGGCGGAAAGGATGCAAAATGAAAATTAGAATTCAGCACGAAAACAAATCTATCTATCTAGAGGTACCAGACGAGGACTTCACCTTAATGATTGATACAGATTACGAGGACAGGCTATCCTGTGCCGAAGATAAGGAAACCGTGACTCGCCGTTTGCCACAGGAGATTATGGACGAGCGTTTTAACAAGCCCGAGTACAATAACTGGCATAAATTTGATAGACACAGAGGGATGCCAAAGAAACCATTCCGCAAAGATGATGAATCCGAGGATGCAACGGATCATATGGACTATTTCCCTGATAACACCGATGAAGTGACTCGGGAGAAACAAGAAGAGTATGAATATCTCTGTGAAATTATCCGCAAGACCCTCAAGGAAAAACAAGCAGAGTTACTGATTGCTATATTCCTAGATGGTGTTTCTGTAACAGAGTATGCAGAGCGTGAGGGTGTTAGTAAAAGTGCCATTTCACATCGTTTAGATACAGCTAAGAAGAATTTCAAAAAAGTTTTTCCAGAATCCTCAACTTTCCCCTCTTGCCACGGCTAATAGGTAGAGGGCAGCATATAAACGCTCTCGGGAAAGAGGTGAAGAACATGAAACACAACTTGAAAATCAGTGTTTCAAAAACTCCACAGACTGGCGGGATTGTAACTTGCCGTAATGTCACCATAAGGGAGCGTTTCCTTCGTTTCTTACTAGGTGATAAGCAGAAACTGACTATCCTTGTTCCGGGTGACACCGTACAGGAACTCGCCATCAGTGAGATTAAGGAGGGAGGATTAAACCATGAGCAAAATCAAACTACTTCTTGATGTGGTTTCTGATATGCGCTCTTTGGCAGACAGCATACAAGCGGTTGCTGATGCGATGGCGAGCAATGAACCTGTCGAAGCAAAAGAACCGACTACAACTGTAAAAGAGCCTGAATTAAAGAAAAAGGAAATCACTCTAGAGGAAGTAAGAGCAAAACTCGCTGAAAAGAGTCAAGTCGGTCTTACTGCCCAAGTGAGGGAAATTATCCAAAAATACGGTGGCTCTAAATTAAGCGAAGTTGACCCGAAACATTATGCAGATATATTGAAAGATGCGGAGGTACTAGGTAATGAGTGATCACGCAGTACTTTCCGCATCGGGGTCCCATAGGTGGCTTAATTGCCTTCCTTCTGCAAGATTGGAACTGGAATTTGAAAATAGTGAATCCAATGCAGCCGCTGAAGGTACCGCCGCTCATGCTCTCTGTGAACATAAACTTAAAAAAGCACTTCACATGAGAAGTAAACGGCCAGTCTCGGTGTATAACTCTGATGAAATGGAAGAACACAGCGATGCCTATGTGGAATTTGTAATGGAGCAGCTGGAACTGGCAAGGCAAAGCTGTACGGACCCGTTAATACTTATTGAACAACGTCTTGATTTTTCTTGCTATGTACCCCAGGGGTTCGGAACTGGTGATTGCATCATTATTGGCGATAAAAAGCTTCATATTATCGATTTTAAGTATGGCATGGGTGTGTTAGTAGATGCAGTGGAAAACCCGCAGATGAAATTGTATGCCCTTGGTGCTTTAGAAATCTACGATAGCTTGTACGATATCGAGGAGGTTTCCATGACCATCTTCCAACCCCGCAGGGAAAATGTCAGCACATGGACAATCCCGGTAAAGGAATTAAAGGACTGGGCAGAAAATGAACTGAAACCAAAGGCGAAAAAGGCCTATGACGGTGAAGGTGAATATCTGACCGGTGAGTGGTGTACTTTCTGCCGAGCGGCTGTTAAATGCCGTGCAAGAGCAGAAGAAAAGCTGAAATTAGCACAGATGGAATTTAAACTGCCACCCCTGCTTACGGATTCTGAAATTGAGGAAGTTCTCTCTAAATTGTCCGATCTTACAAAGTGGGCAAATGAAATCATTGCTTATGCCACGGATGCTGCTGTTAATCACGGGAAAGAGTGGCACGGTTTTAAGGTAGTCGAGGGCAGGTCTATCCGTAAATATAAGGACGAAGAGGCTGTGGCTGAAGTAGCCAAGGTATAAACTGTCAAGGAAAAATGTATAAAAAGTATTAAATAATTATGTACAACTATTCTCCTTGCTTCATATGATCCTTTAATCTGTATGACTTTCCAGATATAGATATTACATGTGCATGGTGCAATACCCTGTCAAGTATTGCATTGGCTACAACTGCGTCATAGAATACACCATCCCATTCGTTGAAATTCATGTTTGTTGTAAGAATGGTACTTTTTCTCTCATATCTCATATCTATAAGCTGAAAAAACATATTAGAATCTTCTTTATCAATGGGTAAGTAGCCAAGTTCATCAATGATAAGTAGTCTGTAATGGCAGAAGTGTCTGAGTCTTACATCAAGTCTGTTTTCCAGTTTTGCTTTCTTTAGTTGCTGCAATAAATCATGACATTTGATAAAATATGTGCTAGTACGTTTCTTTGCTGCAGCTATTCCTATTGATGTTGCCAGATGAGTCTTTCCAACACCACTTGGACCAAGAAATACTATATTCTCATTTCTTTCAAGAAAACCAAGCGTGCAAAGTTCTTGTATTTCTTGCTGATTTACTGACGGCTGAAAATTGAAATCATAATCTTTCAATTCCTTTACAAAAGGAAATGCTGCTGCTTTAATCATAGATCTAGATGCTTTGGCCTCCTTAAAATCAACTTCGTAATTACTAAGTCTCAGTAGTCCTTCTGTAAACGAAAGATTGTTGGATGTCACAAAATTAGATATTTCATCAAGATGAATTACCATTTGCCCAAGGCCAAGAATCTCCATATTCCTGCATAACTGTTTGTATGTACTGTTATTCATAACTGTATACTTCTCCTATAACCTGTAAGTTTTCTTTTGCCCGCTCATTTATATTTTCTTCCTTAAATGCATGCGATTTTCTTGCTATAGCAGTATAGTGTTCATTAAGGTAATTAAGTTTCTTTTTACTAAGGGTATGGATAGTTATTAATTCTATGTTATAATAAACATGTATGTAACCATCATACACTTGTAAAGTAAGAGTTTTTCCAATGTATTCTGGTGGTACAGAATACTGGCATTCATTATGGTTGAACATGCTGGATGAATTTACTTTTACTTTATGTGGAGTTATTTGATAAGGCTTTCTTATGGTATCGGCTGGTAAGCTTCCTAAGAAAGCTTTTTCCTTGTTGAAATACATTAATGGAATACGACCTGTACCTTGATTTACCTGCATGTTTACTCTGTTATTTATTCGTGTGACCAACTCATTAAGTTCCTTGTAATCAAGTTTTCCATTGTAGGCTCTTATCTCATCAAGTAGTTTCATTGGTGCTTCTACTTTGGCTTTTGTTCTTGGTCTTCCTGCAATACAAGGGTGCACCTTAAAACCATAATCATCCGCAAACTGCTTAAATTTTATATTTATTTTCCCTTCTGTATACTCTGTTCTTGGCTCATCCATAACTGTTTTCATATTATCGGTGACAATCTCACTTGGAACACCTCCAAACGTGTTAAACGCATCATCAAGGAATGAAAATAATATGTCCTGTGTTTTTGATAGAGATACCCTGTATACTCTAAAACGTGAGTATGACAGCAATAATACAAATATGTTTACTTCTATTATTTCACCTGTTGAAAGAGTAAATCGTATAGACTCTTTCCAGTCTAGTTGTGCTTGTTGACCCATTCCTGTTTCATAACGTATGGTTACGTTATTTGCGTTTGAAGGTCTGCTTTTTTTGAAATATGAGTCTAGTTCAGGATATTTTCTTAGATAGTAGCAGAAATTCACATAAGACCCTTCATAAGAATGATTGTCTACTAGGTATTGCCATAAAACTCTTCTGTAATAAAATATCTGCTGGCTGTTATCAGATAGAAGCTCTGCGATAATGTCATAGTAAGCAGTGATACAATTCACGCATTCTCTGGATTTGGCCTTATGAAAGCCATTAATGTATTTATCAACTGTACGCCTATCGACATCAAGTTCCCTTGCGATCTGGCTTTTATTAACCTTCAATGTTGTGTCCTCCATAAATGGTTTTAACTTATAAAGATCCTTGACAGTTTGAATATTTAAATCTGTTATGATACTACTTTTGATAATCATTAGGGTACCTCCTTTTGTACCCTGTAATCATACCATTTGTACATTTTTATTTAATATTATTTGTACATTATTAATTATAACTTTATAATCGAAAACTTAAATAACCGAATCATGGAATTGACGGAGCAGAGCCATATCCTTAGTCAAGTAGTACAAAAGGGATATTTGGACTCTGCTGTTTTTATACAGAAGCAAAATGCGCTTAATGTTGAAATCGAGGAAATAAAGAAAAAGCGTAACAGTCTCCTTGATAACAACGGATTTGAAACAGAAATAGCAGGAACCGAACGACTTCTGGAGATTATAAAATATAATCCTGAAATAATGGATGCATATGATGAGAATCTATTTTTACATACAGTAAGCAAGGTACTCATCGGGAACAGCGGAGAAATAACCTTCCGGCTGATTAATAACCTGGAATTAACCGAGTATGCGGATAAGGGTGGTGGCAAAGCATGATGCAGAGGCATATGCCGATGGGCTACAAAATGGTAAACGGCAATATAGAAATACAGGAAGAACAAGCTGAAATTATTAAAAGAATATTTATGGATTACATCAATGGAAAATCAATGATTGCCATTGCAAAAGAGCTGACTGCAATGAATGTTCTCAATGCCAATAAAAAGCCAAATTGGAATCATGGATCAGTCGGAAAAATACTGCAAAATGTCAAATACCAAGGAGATAACCTTTATCCCAAACTCATAGAAAAAGATATATTTACAAAGACACAGCAGAGAAGGACAGCCAAAGAGGCTGAGCTTGGAAGAACACAGCAGATTTATGCCATGCGAAACCAGACAGTTTTCAGTGGTAAAATCAGATGTGGAGAATGCGGTGAACCTTATAGAAAATATATCGAACATGCAGGAAAGCCATCAGAGAAAATAAAGTGGAAATGTAAAAAATATATTTTTCAAAATGAGGTTTGTTGCAAAAATCAATTTTATACTGATAGCCAACTAATGGACATATTTATAGCTGCCACAAATGAGCTAATAAAGAAGAAGTGGCTACTGGAAAAGGTACCTAAGAAGAAGCCACTGAAAATGACCCTTGAACTCAGGCAGACAGAAAACCGAATAAAAGAACTGGAACAAGAACAACTCTTTTCCTCACTTGAGCTTGCAGAACTGGTTTTCAAGCGGGCAGAGCTTATATATAAAGACTTAAAGATAGATGATCATAAAAGCAATACTGAGAAAATAAAAGAAGCATTAGCCGGTATAGAAAAAATAACCGAATTCGATGAAGAACTGTTTGAAGCCATTATCAAACAAATTACCGTATACCAAGATACCAAAGTAGATGTGGAATATATAAACGGAACAATTATATCAAGGAGTATAGAAAACAGTGGAAAGGATGAAAAGCATGGCAGTGACGAAAAAGACAGTAGCAATAATACCGCCTCAAATAAAATACGACAGGCATGTAAGAGTAGAGCAGAAAAAGCTTAGGGTAGCAGCCTACTGCAGAGTCAGTACCCTGCTTGAACAGCAGGAAGGCAGCTATGAAGCACAGGTGGAATATTATACAGAAAAAATAAACAGCAATCCCAATTGGAAATGTGCCGGAATATTTGCCGATGATGGCAAGAGCGCAACCCAGACAAAAAAGCGTGATGATTTCAATGCAATGATAGAAGCCTGCATGGCCGGAAAGGTAGATCTGTTACTGACAAAGTCAGTCAGCAGATTTGCCAGAAATACAGTAGATGCCCTTCAATACATCCGAAAGCTGAAAGAAAAGAATATCCCCGTAATATTCGAAAAAGAGGGAGTAAATACAATGGAAAGCGGCGGTGAGCTGCTTATCACAATCCTGAGCAGTCAAGCACAGGAGGAAAGCAGGAACATTAGTGAAAACACGAGGTGGGGATTAACAAGACGGTTTGAAAACGGAATCATATCCGTCAATCATACAAAATTTTTAGGGTATACCAAAGACAAAGATGGAAACCTTGTAATAGTTCCAGAAGAAGCCGTTATAGTGAAACGAATTTTCAGAGAATATCTTGAGGGCAAAAGCATAATCCAGATAGCCAAGGGACTAGAAGCAGACAGAATCAAAACAGTAACAGGACTGGAATACTGGCACCCTGGAACAATAGATAAAATGCTCTCCAATGAGAAATTTTGCGGAGATGCCTGTATGCAAAAAACCTACACCATAGACTTTCTTACAAAGAAAAAAGTAAAAAATGATGGGTATGCTCCGCAATACTATATAGAAGATAACCATGAGGCAATTATACCGAAGGAGTTATTCCATCAAGTACAGGTGGAGAAAGCAAGGAGGGCAAGCCTTAATAAAGCCGCAGTAACCAGAAAAGCAAACAAAGTGAAAAAAGAAAAAAGCAAATACAGCTCCAAATATGTACTGACCGAACTTCTGGTATGTGCAGAATGCGGTCATGCTTATCGCAGGCAGACTTGGTCAAAATACGGACAGAAAACAGCAGTATGGCGGTGCGAAGATAGGCTGAAAAGTGGAACAAGCTCCAAATGCAAAAACTCCCCAACCTTGAAGGAAGAGCAGCTCCATGATGCAATAATGAAAGCAATCAACAAAGTAGTAGAAAACAACGGAGACTTTATTGGAACATTTCGTGAGAATGTTATCCGGGTGATAGGAAACTATAGCACTCAAGGGATAGCAACCGAATATGATGACCAAATCGAGGAATTGCAAAAGCAGATGCTGAAGCTCATCGAAGATAACGCAAAACAAGGAGCTGTAAGCGATGATTTTGACAATGCCTATAAACACATATCAGAGCAGATAAACGAACTAAAAAAGGCAAAAATACAGCATGTACAAGCACAGAAAAAGGCAGAGAACTACCAACAGAGAGTGGAGGCACTGGACAAAGCCATAACCACGGTAAACCCACAAGTGCGAGACTTCGACCAAGAGCTTGTGAAAAGGCTGATTAGCTCAATTAAAGTCTCCAAAGGAATGAAAATAGAAATACAGTTTCACTCAGGGATTGTAATGACGGAGGAAGTAGAGTGCTATGAGGATTAAAACTAAAGGCGCAATATGTAAAATTTAATATGAATCACCATTACCGTAACTGCCAGTACAGCAGCTACGGTTTTTCTCTGTTTAGCAGCAAACACTTTTGCTTACAGAAACTGTTTTTAAATCATTATGAATAGAAATTGGAGTGAGAAGATGACAACAGAAGAATTATATGAATTACAGCAAGAAGGAAATCTAGGATATGCCTGTGTATATAAAAAAGAAGATAATTGAATGCACACTGATTATATGTTTCCAATGACTGCAGAGAACATTGCAAACTTTATCGGAAAGAATGCTTATACTGCAGATAAGATTATTATGACAGATATGTGTGACAGGCTGATTTGTGAATCTATATATGGTGGGTTTATAATGACCTGTCCGAATCAGAAACTGTGCAGAGATATTATTTCTCATTTATTGCCTATACAGCAGGGAGAGAAAGAACCAAAGGACTTCCCCATTGCAACCAGAGAAGAAATGGAGGCATTATGGCATTCAGAAGAAGATGCAGTAATGCAGGCTGAGTTTCGGATGTTGTAATTGTAAAAGCTCAATTGGTTGAGGGCGTTGTTAATTTCATTCAATTGAGGAACGTTAACAATTTCATCATTACTTTCAAGATTGATAATTAAAATACTGTTTGGGAAAATCAAATAGTTTACTTTTTGGTAAAAGAAAGCTTATATGTCATAATATTAATATTATGCTTATTGTAACTGCAGAGGTTGAGGTTTTATATATGTAACTGACAGAACGTGAATAATAAATTGAGAAGTTTGATAGGAAATGGGAATCTTGGATAGCCGATGTTTATAAAAAAGGTTTTCAAGGAATGCTCACTGACTATATTTTTCCAGTGACAGCATAGAACATTGACACTACCAAGAGTAAAAGGCGAGTAATAATAAATTGGATTAATAGTTGCAAAATAGAAAAATTCTAATCAAGCTTTCTGATAAAGGTTTGCTTTACTTCGTGTGACAGTTCTGTATCTTGCGAATACTCAAACTGAGATGGGATTTATGGTTATGTCATTCTTTTCTTAATCAACGGGTTTCAGTGTCCATATAAAGCCTATATGCTTTCTGATTTCACTGAAATTATAACATAAAATCATCCTTGAATTGTAAGTTTTTGATTTCGTTCATCTGGCTTTGACTTACATACTATAATACTTTGCTTGATTTTCAGTGGGCATTATGTATACAAACAAAAACACATCGACATAAAATACATATTTCCACAGAAATTCTTATATTTTTAGTAACAATAATTGAAAAAAATATTAAATTTTGCAACATAACTAAAGTATAAGCCGATTATGGGAAAATACTAGAAATTGACAATTGTATGTAATACATATAAACTTATGCATAATGACATAAATAATACATTTAATACAGTTTGTGTAAATAAATAGTATTAGGTATTAGTATTTTAGTCTAATATAACGCTATCAGTCGTAAATTCTAGAAAACAAATGCTTTGCTTTTTGGGAAACGGCATAATAAAAAAGTATAGTATTAATTATAATTTGCTATTGATAAATGGTTTAAATGTGTATGCCAAGGGGGAATTTTTACGAAAGACATAATTTTTATTAATCCACCATCTTTGGATATAAAAAATCGATTTATACAGTCTTCATTATATGCAACACCGCCTTTGGGCTTGGGATATTTAGCATCAGTACTCAGACAAAATGGGTATGAGGTATCCATAATAGATATGGGACCCGAGAATCTGACATTTGATGATATAATCCAGACAATAAAAGATGAAAACTGCCCTGTTGTAGGTATAAGCTCCTTTATAGCAAGCCATGTAAATGGTATGAAGTTGGCAAAGGAAATTAAAGAATCTTTACCAGAAATAACAGTAGTTGTCGGAGGACCACAGGCTTCTTTTATTGCAAGGGATGTAATAATGCAAGGGTATGTTGATATAGTATGTAGATTTGAAAGTGAAATAACATTTTTGGAATTGATGGATGCAATTCATCAGCATAAAGATTTACAGAATATATTGGGTATAACTTATGCTGACCACGGTAACATTATTGAAAATTCTCAAAGACCGCTTATTGATGATTTAGATTCAATACCTTTTCCGGCATGGGATTTGTACAAGTTAGACAACTATAATAAGCCGGGTATTGTTATAACTGGAAGAGGGTGTCCATATCAGTGTATATTTTGTGCGGCTAACGCACTTTCAGGTACCAAATACAGACGTAGGACAGTCAATAATATTATAAGTGAAATTAAATTACTCTATTTTAGGTATGGCATAAAAGAAATACTTTTTGCAGATGACACATTTACTGCTGACAAACAACATTGTATTGATTTATGTAAAAATATAACGTCAGAAAATTTGAAAATTTCTTGGATCGCTCAGGCAAGAGCAAATACAGTAGATGAAGAAATAGCAATGGAAATGGCAAAAGCAGGTTGTACATATGTTCAGATAGGTGCAGAGTCTGGAGATGATGGTGTACTAAAAGCCATAAAGAAAAATATAACAACTGAGGATATTGAAAGGGCTATAAAAATATTCAATAAGTATGGTATCTCTGTTGTTTGTTCATTTATTATTGGATATCCTTATGATACAAAAGAAACTATTGAAAAAACGATAGAGTTTGCGATTAAAATCCATAAAATGAATTCAAGTCTTGTAAAGTGTAAATTTTCAATACTTACACCACTTCCAGGTACTTTTTTATATGAAAACAGAGATTCTTTGAATATCAATATTTTAACTGATAATTGGGAGGAGTACACCTTCTCCAATTCAATTATGGAAACAAAAAATCTTAGTTCAAAGGATATACAGGAGTTTTATTCAAATGCAATATTAAGATATTTATGCTGTCTATAACTGATCACGAGGTCGAACAGTGGCTAAAGTCACTGATACAATAATAATAATAAAAGACAGGAGGGATTGACATGTTTGAACCAGAGTACATGGAAGTAGAAGCATCATGTTCTGATTGTTTAAATTGTGCTGTTTGCGTTACATTTCCAGGACTTGACGCTGAGCTAGCAGGAACATTAATGTTGGCTCAACTAGGTTAATGCTATCTAAATTGTTACGACAACATACTACATAGCTAAACTTATGGGGCTTGTTGTAACAAAAACTTTAGTGTTGAAGTTGACACTTGTTAGCCTGTAGGGTTTATATTGCTACGGCAAACATGCTACTTAAATATAAATTGTATAGTTTGCCGTAACATAAGACCCTATGCAACTCAAACCATATTAAAATTAATGATATAGTACCTGCCTTGGCAAACTGACGAAGAAAACTACTAAAAACAAAGAAAATTGTCAAGTACTCAATATATTCATCAGAGGAGTGTTCAATATATGAAAAACGAAATTAACTACAAGGAATATTATGAAGAAATAAAAAATCAGTATCCAGTAATTAATGAAGGAGTCAGGTTACATTTTTGGCCAGATAAAACTTGTGTAAGTGCAAGAGCTCCGGATCATAAATCAAAGATACGTCTATATAACAGTAGCACAATAACTGTTAACTCTAATGCTATAAAACTGTTGGAATTGTGTGATGGAATAAGGACGACTCAGCAAATAGTTGATAATATTAGAAATATGGATGGAATTAATGATAATTCACTTGAGGAGAAGATAACTAAATTTTTATATAATGCAAGTAACGAGTACTCGCATATATCATTTCTTCCAGCTAGAGCTAAAGAGAGAGTTGATTTGGTAAGTACAGGCAGTAAGGAACACTATTTTCCAACTCATTTTGTACTTGAGCCAACTAATAGTTGTAATCTTAAGTGTAAACATTGTTACAGATTAAACGGACAATATGAAAAACAGGAACTTTCATTAGACGAAATTAAAGATGTTATTGACCAGATGAACAACTTGGGTGCATTTGTAGTTGAAGTTACAGGTGGGGAATGTACTTTACATAAAAATTTTACGGAAATTATTGAATATGCATATCCTAGAATGAATGTTCTTGGTGTGCTTACTAATGGAATGAATATTAATGAGGAGATGGTTGAAAAACTAAATCCATACAAAGATAAGCTATTATGGAGTATTAGCTTGGATAGTTGTGATGAGCAATACCATGACAGTTTCAGAGGAATAAAAGGAGCTTTTAATAAAACGTGTGAGGGGATTCGGCTATTGGCTAAGAATGATCATTGTGTGAGGGTGTCAATGTCAATAACATCAGACAATATTGACCATATAAAAGATACTATAGACTTTGCCCATAATGATCTTAAAGTATTAACCTTTGGGTATAGTTCTATCTTACCCTTTGGAAGAGGTGCCGACCTTAACAATATAGGATTTTCATATGAAGAAATTCTAAAGATAATAGATGTTAGGAAATACGCAGAAAAATATCCTGGTTTTGTAAATTTTTACGAAGAAGGCAAATTAAAAAATACTTTAGAACATTCTAAAAACTGCGGAGTTGGCTGGAGAAGCATAGTTATCGGTCCGAATGGCAATGTCAGACCTTGTGTTATGATTGATGAAGAAATGATTAATTTTGGCAACATCAGAGATGAAAGAATAGAAGATATAGTGAAGAAGGAAATAGTAAAGAAATTGCGTAATATCGAAATGCCTACGGAGAAATCATGTGATTCATGTACAAGGGTAAGTTACTGTAAAGGGTGTATCCATCGAGCAATGGGAGCTAACATGGAGAGATTAGATAAGGGAGAAAATCAGTGCGCTTGGGCAGAGAAGAACAATGTTTTAGATTATATTAAAAATATCCATACGAATTCATGTGCTAATAAATCTTGTGGGTTATAATTGTATTAAGAATTGTTATATGGAAGGAAATTAGTGATAAATGATTAATGATTTTAGTTCTTGGCCATATGATTATTTGAATGTAAAAGAAGCATGGATGAAAGTAAATAAAAATAATCTTAAAAACTTAAAAATGGCATATATTGATACAGGTTATGATAGTGAAAAAGCACTAAGCAAAGGTGCAAATGTTGAAATTGTTAATTTATGCGATAATGATATATGTATGGATTCTTTAGGGCATGGAACAGCTTTCGCAAATATCTTTATAAAATATGCATATCTAGACGATACTGTGGGTCCTAAAATTATTTCAATCAAGTCAAGCAATAATGCGCAAGTACTTGTAAGTAAAGTAGAAGAGGGAATCTCCAGAGCTTTGGAAATGAATGTTGATATACTGGCAATTAATTTGTGCAATACATGTTTTAATTCACGGATCGCTCATCAACTATATAAAGCAGCAAAATCCGGAATTATAACTGTAGTTCCTTCTGGAAACTTGATAACAAATGAATACACTTTTCCGGCCTCATTAAATACAGTAATTGCATGCACTTCTGTAGAACCTAGCGGTAATATTTCAGATTTTGCCAATATTAATGAATATATTGATGTCGGCTGTCCAGAAGAAAATTTATTTAAAAATATCTCTGGAATAGACTATAATCAAATGCAGCAATTATTAAATAAGATGAATAATAATGATTCAAGTAAAGCAAAAAAGGAAAGCGCCTTTTTCAATGGTAATTTTTTTGGAACTTCATTCTCGACACCCATTTTAACAGCTTTAATAACTTTAATGAAGTCTGTTAATCCAAAATTGAATATATTCATGGTAAAAAATATTCTGAAGAGTTTATCAAATGAAGAAACAATATTATCTGATGGAAAATCGATGAAGATTAAAAAAGTTAATTTTTTAGAAGCTATTGATTCAGCTATAAACTTCCATTCAAGTGTTTCTGATTATTATGATGAGCAGTATTTTTTTCAAGTAACATATAAAAAGGATTCAGAAGAGTATGTTGTTATTGCTGAAGTGTATAATCTTGAGGGAAAAAAAGTGGATATAATAAATAAGGAGTTTGAACTGATTGTTTTTCCATATAACAGGCAGAATACCAAAGAAGGTGTCAATATTGTTAAGAAGTTAAATATATTATCTAAAGATGGAATAATTAAATGGAATTTTAATCACTTACAACAAGGAAAATATTTTTTGAGAATAAAAGACAAAGACAATATTATATTAGAATCACTGAGTGTTATTAAAAAGTAAAAAGGTGGTTTATAATGTAATTATTGACTTACATAACAGAATAAACTATAATATAGTAAAATATTGGTTTCTATAAATGTATGGAAGGAATATACGGTGTGAAAGAGGTAATTAGGGTAGATGAAGTATCTAAAACGATAAACGATAAACTTATTTTAGATAATGTAAATTTAACTATATATAGTGGAGAAGCATTGGGTATTTTAGGGCCAAACGGAGCAGGCAAAACCACGTTGCTTAGAATTATACTTGGTTTATATAAACCTTCTGGTGGCTCTGTATTTATCCATGGAAATCCGTTAA
The DNA here is from genome assembly GCF_005473905.2 of Ruminiclostridium herbifermentans. NCBI lineage: Bacteria > Bacillati > Bacillota > Clostridia > Eubacteriales > Oscillospiraceae > Ruminiclostridium > Ruminiclostridium herbifermentans. The sequence continues at coordinate 4,012,445 of NZ_CP061336.1, read as the reverse complement.
ATTCATTAGGTAATGAAGTAAGAAAGAAAATAGGTGTTGTACTTGATATAAATGGTCTTTATCCTAGACTTACTGCTTATTCAAACTTAGAATTTTATGCCCGTATTTACAGAATAAATAACATAGAAGATAAAATTGACCAAATGATCGAGTATGTAGGGCTAAAGGATCGAAAGCATTCACGGGTATCAGAATTTTCTCTAGGTATGTCAAGAAGGCTTGCAATAGCACGTGCTATTATTCATGATCCTGATATTGTTATACTTGATGAGCCTACAAATGGTCTAGATCCGGAGGGAACCTTACTGGTAAGAAATTTGCTAATAAACTTAAAAGAAGTGGGAAAAACTGTAATAATAAATTCCCACAATCTTTCTGAAGTTGAAAAGGTATGTGATAGGGTTGCAATACTAAATAAGGGAGCATTAGCACTTGTAGATACAGTAGAAAATGTTATTCACAGAAATGGATATCTAATTATTGAAATTCAGGAAAAGAATCTTTTAGATAAATTAATAGCCAAATTATCATCTTCCCAGTATATAGAATCAACCCAAAAGACAGAAACTGGGCTACGAATAAATTTGAAGAATCCAGAGTATAAAAACGAGGTAATAACAGTATTAAAAGAAACTGGAATTAGTTATAATTTACTAAACATAAACAACGACTCATTAGAAACGGTGTTTTTTGAACTAACTAAAGAGGGAGTAAAATATGAGTGAAGTCCTTGCAATTATGAAAAAAGATACACTAGATATGTTTAGAAAGGGACGAATATTTTTAATTTTATTATTCTCAACTGCTTTTTCGACATTTCTTCTTCGGCTTTTATCGGATGGTAGTCCAATTTTGAGCATAGGAAAGAAACAAGTTATGATTGATACACTTATAACCGTTTTCTTACTTGCACTCACTTTTATTGTTATATCAATTTTTTGTGAAGTACTTTTTCTGGAAGAGAGAGTCAGCGGAAGCTATGAAGTACTTTTTACAACCCCGCTAAACATAGGACAAATCATTACTGGAAAAGCACTAGCCAGTTTTGTCTTTTCTTATGTTATGGCTATATCAGCGGTTACTGGAATGTTGATTTCCTTATACATATACAAGTCATTATTTTTAATTCCGTCCATAATGGGCTTTGTAGGAGTCTTTGTTTCTATACCGTTTTTTTCTTTTTCTTTTGTTCGATTATATGGGACACTCATGTTCAGTATAAAAAACGTTCAAAATTTATATGTGTTTAGATATATTTTTATTTTTGGGGGGATTTATGGTATAACAAAAAGTATACCGATAATACTTAAATACACAAGTCCTAATTATTTGGTTATTGGAATTAATGTTACTTTATTAATTACTGGCGCAATAATTCTGATTACAACGAATATCTTAATTTCTAAAATAAGCAATGAGGAAATCTTAATGAGGTGTCGGTAGGAGAAAAAGTATATGTATCTTAAAAAACTGATTATGCTGAAACAATTAAATGAATCAATCTTTATGGATAAAAGGAATGCCAGCCTGCAAATTGCTTTGATATTGCTTTTGAGTGCTATATTACCAATAATTTCTAATAATTCGTTAGGCGAACTACCAGTGAATTTAGTCATTCTCAGAGTTTCAATGTATTCAATGGTTTTAACAATTTTTTCTTTTGCCTTAAAAACATTCTTTATAGAACGGGTACAGGGAACACTAGTACCTTTATTATCAACACCTATAAAGATGACCGATATAATATTTGGGAAATCATTTTTTTTAGTAATTACAGCTACTTTGCTCAGTTTAGTGGATCAAGCTATTGCAATTGCCTACATCTATATTATAAATCAAAGTGTTACTGATATAAAATGGCTTTTATTACAGGTTATTATCCAGACATTATTTGTTATACCCTTTTTTACTGGTATATTATCTAATATCATAGGAGTGATGACAATGACTGCAAAGAACAACAGAACGGCAAGTTTAAGTTCACTTTTGCCATCTTTAGCTGTTTTTATATTATTTGCTTTTACTACAAATAAAGAGATTCACATTTTATATTTACAAGTAATAATTGTAGTATCTTGCATAATTCTTAATATTGCGGTTTTCTTTTATCTTAAATATAGATTTAACTCAGAACGAGTTCTGTACGAGAGATTTTCAAAATAGAACCATAGAATATAAAGTAAGTTTCTTCTTTTTTAGTGTAACTTAGTTTAACGCTATACATAACATCGAAAGGATTTGATTTTAGTGGGAAAATGGAAAAGTCTATTAAAACTTTGTCCGTTTTTAAAAAATTATCGGTTGATTCTTTTATTCGGAATTCTTGGGGTTACATTTAGTTCTTTAATTTCATCTCCGATACCATATTTGACAGGTAATTTACTTGACGAGGCTTTATTGGGAAATAAGAGTTATGTTAATTTATATATATACTCTGGTATTATATTTGCACTTTATTTGTTAGATTATGTTGTGTCATTAGCTTCAAAAAAACTTTTCGTTAAAATAAATAATTCTGTTGTTAATAATATGCGGTACTCAGTAATGGATAAGGTTATGGATTTACCTATGAGCTATCTCTCAAGTACAGAGAAAGGTTATGTTCAAGAAAGAATTTCTGAATGCTCTTCAATTGGTAGCATCTTTTCCCCTACAGTTGTCAATATGTTTCTAAGCATTATAAGTGCATTGTTTGCAACCATCACTATGTTTGTCATAAATTATAAACTTGCGATTATGGTTGTTACTCTAGCACCATTTTTTTTCATTTCTGCAAAGGTTTCTACAAAACAATTTACAAAAAACACTAGAGATATGATGGAGTCTAATGCGGTTTTGAATGCTGAGTGTTTTGAAATAATGAACGGTATTGAGGATATAAAAGTATTGAATGGAAAGAAGCAACATATTTCTAAATTCAATGCTAAAATTACCGAGCTGGTTTATAGAAGTGTAAAACAAAATAAGTCAATGATTCTAGTAGTTGAAAATATTAGACTGATTAATAATGTAGGAATTCTTTTGATTCTGTTGATTTCTGGTCTATTGATAATAAATGGGCAGTTTACAGTAGGACTTTATACCTCGTTTTCTCTATATAGTGCCAAAGTATTTGCATGTACACAGAGTATTGCAATGTTTGGCACAAGTATAAAGCCAGCTTGCCTTAGTATTGAACGACTATATGAACTTTTAGATATGAAGGATGAGAATTATGAAAAAAGTAGCAGCCTAGATTCTATTACATCTATTGAATTTAATCAGGTAGGTTTCCGTTATAAAAATAACTTGCCAGATGTGTTTAGCAAAATTAATTTTAAATTAGTTAAAGGTGACAAAGTATTATTGAAAGGTGAGAATGGTTCTGGTAAAACAACTCTGGTTAAGCTATTACTTGGACTATATCAGCCAACATCAGGAGTTATACTTTTAAATGATCAAGATTCAACAAAGATAAACCCTAAAAGCTTGAGAGAGAGAGTTGGGGTCGTTTCGCAAAATATTTTTTTATTCCGAGGGACAGTTCTCAGTAATATTTTATATGGACATGAAGATAAAAGTTTACAGGATATACAAAATCTAATTGAAAGCTTAGGATTACAGGACTATATCAATAGACTGTCTAAAGGACTTGATACAGAAATTAATCAAAACACTTCAGGTGTATCCGGAGGACAAGCTCAGATCATTGCTTTTCTTCGTGCGCTCCTTTCAAAAAAGGATATTATTATTCTTGATGAACCGATATCAAATGTTGATATCGAAACTAGTAATCTTATCATTGGGATTTTAAAAGAGAAAGAATTTGATGGTATTTTAATTATAATCTCACATCAAACCAATGGAATGGAATTCCTAAATAAAATCATTGAGATAAAAAATATTGAGGGTATCCCAGAATTAAGTTTGTAAATATTCTTGTGATAATATTACAGTAGCAGAAAAGAAAAAACTAAATTTTCACAGGGCATAACCAACAATCGAGAGCAATTACAGCAAATAATTGTTAAACTACTGATTTTACTTACTGAACTGATAGTAATAGCTGTAATCTGATGTTTTCTTTCTTATTATACCAGAATAGAAAGGTTTGTATTCTAATACATAATTGATTGATTGACAAGTGATTTAATTTATACAATTGTTCAGAATAAAGCTCTCGAACCACAACATGTTTGAAAGTTTTATTGCGCACAATTTTTACTTACTGGTAAAGTTGTAGCAGCACTTCAAAGTGTCTGACAGAAATGATATACTTCTAATCATAAAGAGCGGAGGTTAAGATTCGAAAAGCGGATCATTATAACCTAATTTTAGGGAATAATACCCCTCCGCCAAGGAACCAATAGGTCTTTACGACATCATTTTTGTCTACTCAAGGCATGTGGAGTGCGTAATAGGAATGCAAAGGAAAGATACTTAGAAATCCTGAGTTTTCAGCACTTTGTGAAATTCACTACGTTTACAACGGATGGTGATGATTTCAGAAATAAGGTTTTGAAAAATAAAATTGATGTTTCTGTAGTGCTAGACCTCGAGTGTGTAGACATGTTTATGCAGTGGATTGAGTAGAGTGTTTAGACATGGTATATATTACGCAGTGTGGGGTAATTTGAGAATGGGTAATAATGAAGAGAATGTCGGCTGGACGGCGTTCTCTTTTTTATCGATAAAATTTGTAATATCAGTAAGCAGAAAACAGTATTAAAAACCAGTAGAAAAATAATATTTACTTAGAATAAGATTGTATTTACTTTACTTGAATTGACAATTATTTTTGAATTAACAGAATTTTCTACAAACTAATTGTGTTTATTTTCCTTTTCTAATATACTAATGATATGGAAAACTATTCCTCTGAAAGATGAAAAGAATTTAATGAGAGGAGAGATTTTATTGAAGATTAAAACAGTTAAACTAAAAAATTTTAGAAGTTACAAAGATGAAGTGTCTATAGATTTCTGTGACTTAACTGCTTTTGTAGGAAAGAATGATATTGGGAAATCAAGTATTTTAGAAGCACTGGATATTTTTTTTAATGAAGGCAAAGGGGTTGTCAAGATAGATAAAGATGATATTAATAAACAAGCCGTTTCAGAAGGTGATTCCGAAATATGCATTACTGTTTGTTTTGAAGAGCTTCCGACTAATATCATTATTGACGCTACCAATGAAACAACACTACATGATGAGTATTTAGTTAATTCAAGCAATCAGCTTGAGATTATTAAAAAATACCCCAATGCTGGTAAGGAAAAGGTATATGTAAGGGCATATCACCCGACCAATCCACAATGTAAAGATTTACTTCAAAAAACTGATACAGAGCTTAGGACAATCATTGATCAGCAGCAAATACAGTGCCTTGATAGAAACAGAAAAGCTGTTATGCGAGCAGCCATTTGGAATCATCACAATCAAGATTTGCAATTAGCTGAAATAGAACTTGATGTTACAAAAGGCGATACAAAATCCATTTGGGAGAAACTTCAAAGCTATTTGCCAGTTTACACTTTGTTTCAGTCAGATAGGAAAAATAGCGATGGTGATAGCGAGGTACAGGATCCACTTAAGGAAGCAGTTAAGCAAATCTTGAACAACGACGTGTTAAGACAAACACTCAGTGAAATTGCTTGTGAAGTAGAAACTAAGCTTAAAGAAGTGTCTGACAGAACGCTTGAAAAGTTACGAGAGATGAACCCTGATGTAGCTAATAGTTTGAACCCTGTAATCCCATCTGTTGAAAGCCTTAAGTGGGGAGATGTCTTTAAAAACGTTTCTATTTCAGGTGATGAGGGGATTCCAATTAATAAAAGGGGAAGTGGTGTCAAACGGCTAATTCTTCTAAATTTCTTCAGAGCGGAAGCAGAACGGAGAAAAGAAGATAGAAATAGTACAAGCATTATTTATGCGATTGAGGAACCAGAGACATCACAACACACTGAACACCAAAAAGCATTGATCAGAGCTTTCTTAACGCTTGCAGAATCTCCTAACACACAAGTAATTATAACGACCCATAGTGCAAGCTTAGTAAAGGAACTAAATTTTGAGAACCTACGCTTAATCTCAGCTAATTGCGGATCGAAAACAGTTGAAACTGTTTTACCAGGTCAATTACCTTATCCCTCCCTAAATGAAGTAAATTTTCTGGCATTTTCTGAAGTTACGGAAGAATATCATAATGAGCTTTATGGCTTTATTGAGGCCGAAGGGCAACTAGAAGCCTATAAAGCAGGAAAACCTACAATGAGGTATATAAAGATTCTCCGAAACGGTAGTACAAAAGAAGAGCAGATAATTCTGACCGAATATATTAGACACCAGATCCATCACCCTGAAAATAAACATAATCCTCGATATACCTTTGAACAGCTAAGAGATTCTATATGCCTTATGAGAGAATTTATTCAAACATTGCAATGCAGTATAGGTTAGAACAAGAGTTTGATAATGTTATGGGAGTGTTGATTGTATCTGACATTTCCTTTTTTATATTCTATAGCAGTTATAATGTCTTTTATTATTCGCAAAAGCGATATATAATTAGCTTGTGCCAAATAATTCCTATGGGGGAGAATGTAGTAATTGAATATATTACAGTTAAAGAAGCATCGGTAAACTGGGGGGTTACTGTACGCCATGTCAGGTATTATGTGCACAAAATAAAATTCAAGGAGTTATTCGCTTTGGAAGTAGTTGGGCAATACCTAAAGATTTAAGAAAGCCCCAAGATAGTAGATATAAAAAGATTAAAAACAATGATATTTAATTTCGTATATGCACGTGTATTAAAGTAAAAATGAACGTATATGAGTAAGAGTATCGCTATTCTGGATATACACAAGAAAGGAAAATCTTATGACTAAGACAATTAAAGATACGAAAGCATATTCTTTACTTTTAAGTAGGAATAGCTCTTTTTTAGATAAAGTCATTAAAATATACGATTACGCAGTAAATTTCTTACCCAAGATCAATCGTGTCTTTTCAAACTATACTGGACATGATATTTTACATTCTCTAAATGTAGCAGACTATATGTATGATTTATGTGACTATCCGGATCAACTTAGCGATTTGGAACTAGTCGTTATGCTTTATTCAGCGTTACTCCATGATATTGGAATGGTTGTTAGTGAACAAGAAATTGATTACATCAAAAAAGAGCAGGGAGACATCACAGAAAGAAAATACTCATTAGTTCTACAGAAATATAGGGATGAAACTGTAGCGTTACAGGAATGTATCCGTCCTATTCATGGTATGAGATCATATAATCACATTATGAAGATGGATAACGAATGTTTCATTGTGCCAGGCTATACTAACATTTCTTTTAAAGATGATGTAGCAAAAATATGTGCAGCACACAATGAAAACTTTGAGTGGATCACAAGTAATCTATCTCTTGACCAAATGAAAGGCAATTGGACGTTGAATTCTCAATATATTGCTTTACTCCTCAGAATAGCTGATTATTTGGATATAGATGAAGAAAGAGCGCCTCTTTATTTATATCAATATTTGAGTCCAAAGGATTATGGTGATTTAGAATGGAAGCAGCATTTTGTTATTGAGAATAAAGACAAGATCGCTGTTAATCCAAAAACCGGAAGAAAAAACATAGAATTTTATGGCGAGAGTTCAAATCCCAGTATACATAGAAAGCTCCTTAAGTATTTTGATTCAATAAATGATGAATTAAAAAGAGCTGTTGATTACTCGGAAACCTTTCGAGATAAAAGGTATCTTTTATCCATAAGCACGATGGTACATAACAAGATAAGGACAAAGGGATTTAACTTTTCTGATTTCAAGCTCTCTCTTGATTATAAAGCCGTTACAAGTTTGCTAATGGGTGAAAATATCTATGGAGATAAAAAATATGGATTACGGGAATTAATTCAAAACTCCATAGACGCTTGTATGGTTATGCAAGAGGAGGCAAACAACAAAGATGAATTTAAGTACAGTCCATACCAACCTTTTATCAATATCATTTTAGATCAGGATAGAAAACAAGTAATTATATTTGATAATGGCCGAGGAATGTCAGTTGATATTTTGAAAAAGTATTTCTTAAATGTAGGCGTTTCTTATTATGTTTCAGATGATTACTTGTTTAAAGGAAATAAATATACGCCTATTGGAAATTATGGAATAGGGTTTTTAGCATGCTTTATGCTGTCAGATAAAGTAAATGTTATTACAAAATATTATGGTGAAAATAGAGCTAACAAAATTGAATTTGAAAAAAGTAGTGAATATATTTGCTTGACGTATGAAGATGTACCACGTTCGCAGGGAACGGAAATAATTCTTGATTATGATCAATTTATTTCCGTCTTTGGGAATAGTCAAGATAATGTAGAAGTTTTTATAAAGAAAAATTTTATTGATTGCCAAATTCCCATAAGTTTAATAAGCTCAAAAGACGGGAAAACAACTCCTAAAGTTATAGAACTTCAGCAATTTGGCTCAATATATCCTGAAAGCATAAGACTAGATAAGTATTTTGATGGAATTCAAGTGGCTTTAAACTTCAATTATAAAGGCATTACATACTGGAAAAATTTCTCTGATATATATGCTGATGAAAGTTTTATATATCATGAAGCCAGAAATGAGATCTTGCCAGAGCAAGATGTAAGCTCTCCTGTCTTATTAAAAGAATATATCAAAGATGGTACAATTAAGTTTTTACGTCTACCTATAATAGCGTCATCTGAAGAAGATGATTTCGAAAAAGCATATGACGTTTTAGAAGACTTTGATGCCGCTTTGGGTAAAATCAATTATGAAAATGCAAACATTATAGCAGCCAATACAGCATTATATAACGATTCTGTGCTAATCGACAATGGCTATGATCGTATCGTTGGGAATTACACTTTATCAGACTTTAGAAGGCAGGTTGGACATTCCAGTAACGCTCCAACATATACTTTTTTAGAAGAAAAGAAGGTTATTCACGGTACTGGCGATAAAATTCTTCCTTACAATACGGATATCGGATTTAAGGGTATGTACTGGTTTAATTATACGGACTTTATATACATTAAGAATGTTTTAATTTCAGGCGCTAGGATCAAAATTCCCTTTCTGGTTGAAGGAATAGAATTAAAGGGGCTAGTTGTAAATGTTACAAATAAGAAAATAATTCCTAATGTGTCAAGAAACAATATTAGTGAGCAGCAAGGCAAAGAACTTTCATATGCGATAGGGAAAGCAATGCATATGTGGATTTATGAAAACGGAAATTTAGATATCGAGGAAAAGGAGCTGTTAAAAAAATTTATTTTTACGTGCTACCCAGAGGATAATAGTTTGCTTAAAAAATGATGCTTATATTTTTATTATGAATAACTCTATCATTTAATGTAATGAAAAGAGGATGCAGCTTTTGTCTGTATTCTTTTTTTCATATATATGCCGTTTGTTTTATTTCAAATAAAGCAAGCGGCTTTTTGCGTGAAAGGAGGAGTTTTAAGTGTCAAAAGTAATCGCCCTTGCTAATCAGAAGGGTGGCACAGGCAAAACGACCACAACAGTTAATCTTGGCATCGGTCTTGCTGCACAAGGTAAGAAGGTGCTCCTGGTAGACGCTGACGCGCAGGGTAATCTGACGGATTCACTGGGTTACCAGGAACCAGACAATCTGCCCGTTTCATTGGCCACTATCCTTACTAAAATCATGATGGAGGAACCGTACAACGCAGATGAAGGCATCCTTCATCATGCGGAAGGTGTGGATCTTATGCCGGGCAATATAGAACTGTCTGCCATTGAGGTTTCACTGGTTAACACCATGAGTCGTGAAACGGTACTGCGTACATATATCAATACGGTAAAAGACAAATATGATTATGTGCTGATTGATTGTATGCCGAGTTTGGGTATGTTGACAATCAATGCTCTTGCCGCTGCAGACAGCGTGATTATTCCGGTACAGGCTCATTACCTGCCAGCCAAAGGAATGACACAGTTACTGCAGACTATTGCCAGGGTAAGGCGGCAAATCAATCCTAAACTGACCATCGACGGTGTTCTACTCACAATGGTAGATAATCGTACCAACTTTGCAAAGGACATTTCCTTTATTTTACGACGGGACTACGGCGACAAGCTACGAGTATTCCAAACGGAAATTCCCTTATCAATCCGGGCTGCTGAAACAAGTGCCGAGGGGAAAAGCATTTATATGCATGATCCACATGGTATTGCTGCTAAAGCCTATCAGGCCTTTACAAAGGAGGTGCAGGACATTGGCAAAGAGCAACCCAAGAGACAGCATAAAACTGACATCAGTAGATGACCTGTTTTCCACGGAGGAAAGCCGCGTAGATAGTCAACGTGAAAAGGTACTGGATATTCCTCTGTCAGAAATCAGTGATTTTCCTAATCATCCTTTTAAGGTAAAGGCAGATGAAGCTATGCTGGAGATGGCTGATAGCGTAAAGCAATATGGCGTTTTGGTTCCCGGTCTTGTGCGGCCAAAAGCAGACGGCGGCTATGAAATGGTAGCCGGACACCGGCGCAAAAAGGCAAGTGAGCTTGCAGGCCGTGAAACCATGCCATGTATTGTCCGGAATCTGGATGATGATGAGGCGACAATTATCATGGTTGACAGCAATCTGCAAAGGGAAAACATTCTTCCGAGCGAAAAAGCTTTTGCATATAAGATGAAGCTGGAAGCTATGAACAGGCAGGGTCAGCGGACGGATTTAACTTGTTCCCAAATTGGGAACAAGTTAGACAGAAAGAGATCAAGTGAAGTTTTGGCTGAGCAAATAGGTGAAAGTAAAAATCAGATCTTCCGGTATATCCGACTGACTTACCTGCTTCCCTCCATTCTTGAAATGGTGGACGATAAACGAATAGCATTTAACCCAGCGGTTGAAATTATAAACTGTCAAGGAAAAATGTATAAAAAGTATTAAATAATTATGTACAACTATTCTCCTTGCTTCATATGATCCTTTAATCTGTATGACTTTCCAGATATAGATATTACATGTGCATGGTGCAATACCCTGTCAAGTATTGCATTGGCTACAACTGCGTCATAGAATACACCATCCCATTCGTTGAAATTCATGTTTGTTGTAAGAATGGTACTTTTTCTCTCATATCTCATATCTATAAGCTGAAAAAACATATTAGAATCTTCTTTATCAATGGGTAAGTAGCCAAGTTCATCAATGATAAGTAGTCTGTAATGGCAGAAGTGTCTGAGTCTTACATCAAGTCTGTTTTCCAGTTTTGCTTTCTTTAGTTGCTGCAATAAATCATGACATTTGATAAAATATGTGCTAGTACGTTTCTTTGCTGCAGCTATTCCTATTGATGTTGCCAGATGAGTCTTTCCAACACCACTTGGACCAAGAAATACTATATTCTCATTTCTTTCAAGAAAACCAAGCGTGCAAAGTTCTTGTATTTCTTGCTGATTTACTGACGGCTGAAAATTGAAATCATAATCTTTCAATTCCTTTACAAAAGGAAATGCTGCTGCTTTAATCATAGATCTAGATGCTTTGGCCTCCTTAAAATCAACTTCGTAATTACTAAGTCTCAGTAGTCCTTCTGTAAACGAAAGATTGTTGGATGTCACAAAATTAGATATTTCATCAAGATGAATTACCATTTGCCCAAGGCCAAGAATCTCCATATTCCTGCATAACTGTTTGTATGTACTGTTATTCATAACTGTATACTTCTCCTATAACCTGTAAGTTTTCTTTTGCCCGCTCATTTATATTTTCTTCCTTAAATGCATGCGATTTTCTTGCTATAGCAGTATAGTGTTCATTAAGGTAATTAAGTTTCTTTTTACTAAGGGTATGGATAGTTATTAATTCTATGTTATAATAAACATGTATGTAACCATCATACACTTGTAAAGTAAGAGTTTTTCCAACGTATTCTGGTGGTACAGAATACTGGCATCCATTATGGTTGAACATGCTGGATGAATTAACTTTTACTTTATGTGGAGTTATTTGATAAGGCTTTCTTATGGTATAGGCTGGTAAGCTTCCTAAGAAAGCTTTTTCCTTGTTGAAATACATTAATGGAATACGACCTGTACCTTGATTTACCTGCATGTTTACTCTGTTATTTATTCGTGTGACCAACTCATTAAGTTCCTTGTAATCAAGTTTTCCATTGTAGGCTCTTATCTCATCAAGTAGTTTCATTGGTGCTTCTACTTTGGCTTTTGTTCTTGGTCTTCCTGCAATACAAGGGTGCACCTTAAAACCATAATCATCCGCAAACTGCTTAAATTTTATATTTATTTTCCCTTCTGTATACTCTGTTCTTGGCTCATCCATAACTGTTTTCATATTATCGGTGACAATCACACTTGGAACACCTCCAAACGTGTTAAACGCATCATCAAGGAATGAAAATAATATATCCTGTGTTTTTGATAGAGATACCCTGTACACTCTAAAACGTGAATATGACAGCAATAATACAAATATGTTTACTTCTATTATTTCACCTGTTGAAAGAGTAAATCGTATAGACTCTTTCCAGTCTAGTTGTGCTTGTTGACCCATTCCTGTTTCATAACGTATGGTTACGTTATTTGCGTTTGAAGGTCTGCTTTTTTTGAAATATGAGTCTAGTTCAGGATATTTTCTTAGATAGTAGCAGAAATTCACATAAGACCCTTCATAAGAATGATTGTCTACTAGGTATTGCCATAAAACTCTTCTGTAATAAAATATCTGCTGGCTGTTATCAGATAGAAGCTCTGCAATAATGTCATAGTAAGCAGTGATACAATTCACGCATTCTCTGGATTTGGCCTTATGAAAGCCATTAATGTATTTATCAACTGTACGCCTATCGACATCAAGTTCCCTTGCGATCTGGCTTTTATTAACTTTCAATGTTGTATCCTCCATAAATGGTTTTAACTTATAAAGATCCTTGACAGTTTGAATATTTAAATCTGTTATGATACTACTTTTGATAATCATTAGGGTACCTCCTTTTGTACCCTGTAATCATACCATTTGTACATTTTTATTTAATATTATTTGTACATTATTAATTATAACTTTATAAAATCTCTTACCTGTCCGAAAATGAACAGCAAGACCTATATAAGACCATGCAATCAGAGGACTGTACTCCATCACTCTCACAAGCGCAGAGAATGAAGAGACTAAGCCAGGACGGCAGACTGAATATTGATGTCATATTTTCCATCCTTACTGAGGAAAAGCCTAACCAAAAAGAAAAGTTCCACATTCAGCGTGAGCGTATAGACCGATTTTTCCCTAAAAACTTTACCGAAAAGCAAAAGGAAGATTTGATTGTCCAATTACTTGAGAGCTGGTACAAAAAAAGGCAAAGGGAACAGGAAAGATAAAAATAGGACGCGGCCATTATGCAAACAAGGGAGGCCGTTTTTTTATGCCCTTTTTGAAAGGAGGGACTTTTATGTTCTTTACAGAAGGGCAGTTACGGGAATATGAGCGCATGATGCAGCAAAAACCGGGATATAACCGAAGAGTCATCAAAACGATGAAAGAACGGGATTGCAGGAACTGTAAGTATTTTGATGAGTCCTGTAATAAGTGCAGCAAGGATAAGTGCGATATATTTGATGATTAAGTACCAAACATTTTACACCAAGGGGGTAGTGTGCCTTTTTGATAAAAGCCGGTTTGGCGTTTGCTTTGCAGCTTCCCCCTCCCCACACCCCTCCCCCAATAAATTACCAGCCGAAAAAGAAATATCTATGTCTTTCGGCAGGTAATATATCAAATACATACAGGAAGGAGCCTTTATGAAACAAACGAAAAAGAAAAAGCCCAGGGTATTCCGTACCCTGATTTGGTGCATCCATAGCAACGCAAAAATGAATAAAAATATCGATGATGAAAAGCCGGATGGGAAAAAACAGGAAGCAGAAACAGCAACCTACTCTCTTTTTCGGCAGGTAAAATAATATATTACCCTAAAAAACTAATGAAAGGAGGAACGGAGCAATTTGAAACTACTGAAAAACCGTATATTTTTAAGTATCATCTGCATTACCATTGCAGCGGTAATTTCCTTTGTGCTTTTACCGCGTTTTTATGAAGATAAAAGCGTAACGGTCATGGTACTGCGGGCAGCAGGAGATATCAAGGCCGGAACAGAGATTACCGATAAACACCTGGCTACTGTAGAAGTAGGAGAATATGGTCTGCCGGAAGGTATTATCAACGATAAAGACTCAATCTTAGGAAAGATTACACTAACTGATATTGCAAAAGGAGATTATTTCTTTTCACAAAAACTCGGCGTATTCCTGGTAAATGAGCTATTTGATCGTATTGCAAAAAATAATCAGAGGCTGGTAACTGTAAGCGTACCAAGCGTTGCAGCTGGACTTTCCTCTCATCTGCAAAGCGGCGATATAGTAACGGTAGCCGTATTTTTGGAGCAGGCCTCCGACGGTGAGGATTCTTCCCCACAGGTTATCCTCTATCCCGAGCTGAAAGGACTGGAGGTTTACAGCGTGGAAAACGCCCGCACACAGGATACTGCAGAGGTACGAAAGCAGCAATCTGAGAGTCAGTCATCTACCGGAGATCCGGTTCCAAAGGCTATAACACTAATTGTTACAGAAGCGCAGGCTGAAAGACTTATCGAGGCCGAATATACAGGGAAACTGCACATGATCCTTGAGAAACGGGGTGTTGGCCATGAGCGGTAAAACCTATACTGTTTGGGGAGGTAATAATTGCGGTAAAACAACTTTCGCAGTAAACCTGGCCTGTGCACTTTCTAAACGTGATATGCTGGTAGGACTCATTTCCTCAAATTTGACATATGGAGATCTGCAAGTCTTTTTCGGCCAGAATGTTCCTCCTGAGAAAGGCCTTTTTAAAGCATTGAAAGATGATAACCCAAACATTGGAGATAAGTTTAGCCATTACGAGGGGAGTAAAAACCTGTTTTTTCTATCAGTGCCTACCTGCTATACCGGGCTTCTCTGTGATACCGTAACCCTTCAGGAAACTGAACGCATGATGAAAGCCGCAACGATGGTATTTGATATTCTCATCGTGGATGGTGCCCCTGAGTTGACCAACCCGATATCCGGAGTAGGCCTCTGGCTGGCTGAAAGAATATTTACCCTGCATAAGCCCTCAATAGCTGCCCAAATGTGGTACAGGAGTGTTTCCGATTTTACCCGGGAGCTGCATATTGCAGACAAGCAGACTCATATTCTTGTGTCTCCTAATGGTGAATTTGATGATAAACCCTATCGAAGTATGATGAAAGTGCCTTTTGCCTATGAGCTGCCATATATCAAACGGGCAGGAGAACTTGAGAATGCCGGGACACCGCTGTATTCCTATCATGATCGGTTCTGCAAACGTTATAGCAAGGTACTGGAGAAAATCGCATCCTCGATTTGTGGAGGTGAAAAGAGGTGAACCAAGGGTTTTCAGTAAATGACCTGATTTACCGGGCTAACAAACTGCGTTCTGACAGTGGTGAGAGTATGCAGGCCCAAGATTACAGCGAAATTCTTGATAAACTGCAGCGTATAATAGCGAAGAATCATTCATCGGAGCTTGCCCAGGTGTTGTACTCGGAGGAAGCCGAGGAAAAGCTTAAAGACCTAATCATGCGCTATTTAAACAGTGAGCAGCTGGTTGCAAAGGATAAAGGCAACATTTCTGAATTGGTAGACGCGATATATTATGACATGGCGGGTATGGGACTGTTATCACCATATCTTCAGGATACTGACACGGAGGAAATAAACGTCAACGGTTATGGCGGCATTTGGGTACTGTATAAGGATAGAAAGGTGCGGCTCAATGAAACCTTTGGTACACCCGAAGCCTGCTCCAATATTGTAAGAAAGATGAGCCGATTTGGGAATGTCATTCTCGATGGCTCAAAACCTATTGGAGACAGTTTCATTGCACGAGGTGTTCGAATGTCGGGCGCTATTTCGCCCTGCGTTGACCCGGATGCGGGTGCTATTGCCTCCATCAGGAAACAAAAGCCCTCTTTCATTACAAGGGAAAATCTGATTGAGTGGGATACGGCCACAGCAGAGGAACTGGACTTTCTGACCCTATGTGTTAATAACGGCGTATCAGTTGCAATAGCTGGAGCAACCGGCAGCGGGAAAACCGCTGATATGGGATACATACTAAGCTGCGTACCTCCGGATAAACGCATTGTCACAATAGAGGACACCCGTGAACTGTCACTGGCAAAGTTTGATGAAAACGGTGTAATGATAAATGATGTCATACATCTTTTAACCAAGGAAGAACCTAATCCTATTTCCATGCTGGATTTATTGAAACTATCACTAAGGCTGCATCCTGAAATCCTTGTACCTGCAGAGATGCGTGGAAAAGAAGCATTGACCGTGCAGGAAGCCGGACGGACAGGGCACACCATTGTCAGTACCCTCCATGCCAACAGTGCACGGACGGCATATGACAGAATCCTTACCATGTGCCTTGAGGCAGGAACATCCTTATCAGAAGAAAGACTTCTGAAAAACATTGTTGAAGCTTTTCCCATTATGCTTTTCAAAATGCAGCTTCCGGACAAATCCCGCAAATATATGGAAATCTTTGAGGCTACAGGGGTAGAGAATGGTGAGGTAACAGGAAGTACCTTATATAAATATGTTATTGACCATTATGAACGGGATAAAGACGGTAAGATTATTAAGGCTGTGGGCACCCATAAGCGTTTAGGTTGCATTTCGCCGGAACTTGCAGAAAAACTGCTGATAGGCGGTGTCCCTCAAGAAGAGCTTCTTCGCTTTACGAAAGGGGGAGCATGATGAATCTGATTTATCTATCTTATGTCCTTGTTTTCACACTCATCAGCCTTTCCCTGTTTCTCTTGCTTAATTTGAACCCGTTTACTAAAGAGCAGAATCTGCTGAAAAAACGTCGTATGGATCTGGTGGGGGCAAAGCTTAAAGTAACGGAGAGAATCTCAATACGTTTTGAAACCCTGTTTCGTCAGACTCGGTGCACTACGAGAAAATTTGTCATTATGATCCTTATATCAGTAGCAGGTGGCTTTGCTGCAGGAACCCTATTATTTGGTAATACCAGCCTGGCGGCGGTAATGGCGGCCTGTATGTTCCCTGCCCCGTATTTTTATCTGACAGTGAGAAGCTCTGGAGCAGCAAGGGAAGAAATCGAAGGGCTGGAAAACACCATGTCAATCATCACCAATGCTTATGCCGGAAATAATGACATTATTAAGGCAGTGGAAACCTATGTGGAGGAAAAGAATCGGTATATTCCAACACATTTAAGAATTCCTACACCTTTTGATGAGTTTGTGTCGGAAATCCGGTTCATCAATCCCAATGTGGAGCATGGACTTTACCGTTTGGCAGCCAAAGTTAAAAACCGGTACTTTAACGAGTGGGTAAAAACCCTCATCCTTTGCCATCATGACCGAAGACTGAAATTTGCTTTGTTTCCCATTATTAAGGCCATGAACGATGCAAAATCCATGCAGATTGAAAGCGACAGTATGATGGTAAAAGTATGGCGTGACTATCTTATGACGGCAGGACTCATGTTTTCTGTGATCCCTATGATGCGCTTTTCCAATGCCGAATGGTTTTCACTACTCACAAGGACTTCTATCGGTAAATTCCTAATAATTCTAATGCTCTTAACGGCTCTCGCTACAGCCTTTTATGTGATGAAAGCTACTAAACCGTCAAACAGATAAGGAGGTTTTCCTTTGTTTTATCAGTTTATTATATTTGTCCTGCTGACTTCGGCAGGCTTTTTAATATGCAGGCAGCTTCTTAAAATCCCGAAGCTGAGTATGAAAAAGAACATCAAAATCTTGCAGGCTGAAAAGGAAAAATCAAGCCAGCAGCTAGTAAACCGGATAATTATGCCTTTAGCAAAGCCATTTGCAAGGTTCATCCCGATTGACCCGGTAAAGGAAGCAAGAATGGCATCTACACTGAGGCGCGGAGGGCTTGAACTGACTCCGAAAGAATATTACGCAAGAGCTATTTTATGTGCTCTTTTTACATTACCCCTTGCCTTGCTCCTTTTTTCCATTGGAGCGTCCAACCTTGCTCCTATAGTTCTAATCTTTGCGGTAGTGGTGTACTTCCACTTCATGACAGACCTTAAAGACAAGATGAAGGAAAAGAAAAACCGGATCGAAATAGAGCTTCCGGGTTTTATCCGTTCCATCCTGTATAAGCTAGATGACATTAAGGATGATAGTAAAAGGGCAGTTGTACAGGTAGATTTGATCCAGATATTCGAAGATTACCTGAAGGTAGCCAGTGATGTATTCCACTATGACATCTCTGTTTTAGTCATGGAGATGAAAGCAAAGGATATTGAAACAGCACTCCGGAATTTCAATGAACGCATTGGAATGACAGAAGTATCTTTTTTAGTGAATGCCCTCATAGGACTGTACCGGGGCGAGCATCAGGAAGAAGCTCTGGCATACCTTGCAAGAGATATGGACATTAAAGCCAGAGAAGCACTCAGGAAAAAACTTAATAAGCTGCCGCGAAGGGTCAAGATTGCATCCATACCCCTTGTGGCGGTGACGCTTGCCTGCCTGCTCTATGTTATAGGCTCCCACATGATTAGATCAATGGGGGGCCTTTTATAATGTGAAAAAGGGAATCACCCTTTTCAAAATACAATTTCAGGAGGTATTACCCGTGAGAAACACTACAACTGCAAACTCTATTACGCAAGAAAGGAGGGCAAATCCTGTGAGGAAACGCATTGCAAGTGCTATATCGAATGCCAGAAATGTTCTGGCAAACAAGTCTGGTGACCAGATGACCGGCTGGCTTATTGTTGTGCTGGTTGTTGTGGTAGTAGGCGCAGTGTTTATGACGTTGTACCAGGGCTCTATCACCACTATCTGGAACAGCATTGTAGACAAAATCACCGGCCTTTTAAGTTAATCGCAGCTAAAAGGCAGCAGTACAGGGGGAGCATATCCAGTATGGCTTCCCTTTTTTCTCTTAATCAAAATCTAATCAAAATTAACGGAGGTATTTACTATGTTTTTAACAGTGAAAAACAAAATACGAAATGCAGGACTTAAATGCAGGAATGTTTTGGCAAACAAATCCGGCGACCAGATGACCGGCTGGCTCATCGTAGTCCTGATCGTTGTGGTGGTTGGTGCAATCTTCCTGACTTTGTATAAAGATTCAATATCTACAATCTGGAACAGCATTGTCACCAAGATTACCAGCCTTTTGAACTAATGGACTCGCGGCCAAGGCTCATGACATTCGGGGAGCTCTGCTCCCCCCTAAATTAAAACTAAGTTTAGAATAATGGAGGGATTAATTATGATGACTGCTTTGAAAAACAAAATGAGAATAGCAACTTTAAAGGGCAAAAACATATTGGCAAATAAGTCCGGCGACCAGATGACCGGTTGGCTTATTGTGGTCTTGATTGTCGTAGTAGTAGGTGCGGTGTTTATGACACTGTATCAAGGTTCCATAACACAGATCTGGAACAGTATCGTCAGCAAAATCACCGGTTTACTGAACTGATGAAAATATTAAAGGTAAACCTGCAGATGCGGGAGGTGCAACGCATATGAACAGCAGGCACCAAAGCACGGGGGAGAGAAATTCTCCCCTTTTGCTTTTTCAAAAACTTTTTCATGACAGAAAAGGCAGCAGCTATTTTGACCTGATGATTAAAACACTAGTAGTGATTACACTCATGGTTACGGTGTTGAGCTTTTTGAGTATCTTCACTACATACCTGAACTTGAACCATATATGCCGGCGCGTTGTACGGGTAGTTGAACTGGAGGGCCAGGTATCAGATAAAGCCTATGGCGTTTTCTACCGGCTTAAGCAGCAGACCGGCCTCTCACCGGAGATGACCGTCGAGGATGTGAATTACCATGACGGTCAGAAAATACAGTTAAGGGATACCTTCACGATCACGATGACATACAACCATCCATTTACTATTTTTACACCATCCTTTGCACCTCCAGTTAAGATTATGATTCCTATGAAGGTAAGCATTACCGGCATGTCGGAAAAATATTGGAAGCTCTCCGACTGAGATTGCCGGGAAGGAGGATGGACGTGAACAACTATAAATACATTTTGCAAAATCGTAAAGGCGATGTTTTTATTTTCATCGTGATTCTTGTCTTTTTCATCCTGACGCTTTCAGCTATCCTGATTGAGTATTTCCGTATCGAAAGCCTGTACCAGCAGGTGGAATATGTCCTTCAAAGGGGTGTGAACACCTCAGTGGAATATGCCATGCTGGACGAATACCGCAGGGACGGTCATGCCAGGATGGACAGCGCCCTTGCGGAAGAAAGATTATATGAGTACCTGCATGAAAGCATGAAACTTGATGCGGATTTAAGCAAATATATCGGCGAAGAATGGGTTTACGAGCTTGAAATAAAGCACATTAATGCTACAGACATTCCGCCCCGGCTGACGCTGGAGGGGGCACTGAAGACCCGCAGTATCTTCAGTTTTCTGACCGGCGATGTGAGGCTTCCCTTTAGAATATCCAGCGTTAATACAAGAATTGAGGAAGGAGGTTCTTAATGAAAATAAAGTTATTTTATACCGTATCGCTTGTTTTTATATTTTGCCTGCTCCTTTCGGGCAAAGCATTTGCTTCAGTAAACAGTGACATTGAAATCAATATTACCTCTCCAATAGACAGCTTGCAAAGCGAAAGCGGTATGGTAGCCATAGAGCATTTTCCGGAGGAAATCTCAATTCAAGTAACGGCAAAAACCGGAACAATTACAGATATTCAACTGGAATATGGTGGACAGAGCATAAAGATAACACCGAAATATATTTTAACTGTTGAGAATAAGGAGTCATGCGGCCCGTATACAATAACAGCAAAAACAGATCAGGGTGCAGTCCTCACCATCACAGCTAATGTTATTTTTCAAGTGAAAGCTGTCTACGACATCTGGTATCGCACCATCGGAATGAATGTCAGAGAAATATATGATGGAGAGATGCTTATAAAATCTTTTCCAGAGCCGCAGCGAATTGATCTTGTGAATGCAAATACCGTTGCAGACTATGAAAAGGAACGGATTGCCGGGTGGATCGGTAAGTGTGACGGGAGGACTTATACACTAAAAGGCAGCAATGTTGTGGAGATTCACAATTTCAGTTCCGGCAAAATATATGGAACCTATGATACCAATACGCAATTTGAAACACTGACCACCAGTTACGGCTGGACACCTAAAAGTCTGACAGCCTTTGAAACCATGAGAAATACAGCACTATCCTACCAGGCTCCTGTTAAAGTTGACATAGAGGCTACCTGGTGCGATGTGAACAAACAGAAGGTTTACGGTAAGCTCACCGCTCAGGACAAGGGAGTGCCGGAGCTGCTCTATCCCTATCAGACTACTTCTGTCACTTTCGCCAAGGATGATGTGCTGCTGTCCCGTAATTTTCAATACATGGGGCTCGAATGGGATTATACGCCGGAGAGTGATGAATATTCTGACGGAGAAAATAAAACGCAGACCAGTATCACGCAGAATATTCATTACAGGATTCCAGCAGCAGACTTCTATTTTAAGTTCAAAGCATGTGACGGCAACGACCTATCGGTTGTCATTCGTGCCCCTGTTACAGTGAAACGTGGCGACAGCTATTCATTTACTATAATCTACATGAACAGCGGAACGAGTGCAGCTTATGATGTACCTTTGAAAGGCACGATAGATGAAGTTCTGATTGAAGGAATACCTGAGATGAAGGACTTTTCACCCAATTCAAGTGTAACTTATGATGTTAAACGTACGGCTGATACTGATGCCGATGAAATTCACTTGTGGGCAAACATTGGTGTGCCTGAAGGCTTTATAGACGGAAATCTTAACAACAACACGGCTACAGCAGTTATACGGATAGTTAACCCCAAACCGGATGAAACGCCTGATAATTCTGATGATCCAGATGATCCTGACGACCCGGATAATCCCGATGACCCGAATAATCCTGATAATCCGGATAACCCGGACGAACCAGATGATCCACCAGGTTTACGTGATCTTTGCGATCTGTCTGCGTGTATCCTTGCACCGCCTACGGTATATGAACATGAGAATTACAGCTATACCGTAAGTTTTACCAATAACACTGATGTAGAACTAAAAGCTGCACACTTAAAGGGAAAAAATAACGAGATTGCATTGACGCAAATCCCTGAATTAGCAAATTTCAAGCCCCGGGAGACAAAAGCTTTTACTGTTACAGGTAATGCTGGAAATGCAGGTGAGGTTTATGGCCTGTGGGCTAATGTGGAGGCACCGGAAGGCTTTAGGGATGAAAATATTATCAACAATACTGCTATTTCAAGCATTAAAGTTGTTAAGCAACCTGATGATGATCCGGACGACCCTGACAATCCTGACGAACCGGATGATCCAGATAAACCCGACGAACCAGATGAGCCTCATAATCCGGATGACCCCGAAAAACCGGATGACCCCAATAATCCTAATGAGCCAAAAGATCCTGACAATCCTGGCAATCCGGATGACCCTGACAAACCGGAAAACCCTAATGACCCTGAGATACCTACCATAGTAAACCTATGCGATGTGTGGGTAAATTTGTCATCTCCCCCGACTGTATATGAGCATGAGGAATACAGCTTTACCGTATATTTCGCCAACTCTACCGATAAGGATTTGTACGATGTTGAGCTAAATGTCACCATTAACGGTAAGAAGATTCCTGATGTGCCCGGTACATCTAATTTCAAAGCATTTGAAAAGAAATCCTTTCTAGTCACAAAAACAGCTGGAGATAAAAGAGAGCGTATTCGTTTATCTGCTAAGGTGTCCGCACCTGCAGGCTACAAGGACAGCAATACCGGCAACAATCAGGTTTCGGCGGAAATCATGGTACTGGAACGTCCTTACGATCTGGATGTACAGAGAATTACACCCGATGAGTATAAGGAAAACCAGTCTGTCATAACCACTGTTAAAGTATCCAACAAAGGCAGCCTGGACTTTACACCGGGACAAAATGTTACTGTACTGTTTCAAATACCTGAATTGTCTTTGTCAAAGCGAATTGATGCGATAGTAATTGAAAGGGATACCTGGAATGTTGTATCCATCCGCTGGGACACTCCTAATGTGCAGGCTGACAAAAATGTTACCTTGATTGCGATTATTAATCCTGAGCAGTCGTTGAGAAATGAAAGCACTGCTGAAAACAATACTTATACTCAAAAGGCTGTGATAAGGAATATATCCTATGGAGAACCGGAGGAAAGCCGGTCATTGCCTAATCCGCCGAAAAGAAGTGAACAGCCCAGGGTGACATGGTGGGAGCAGCGGTATGAGGGTGGAAAGTTTGTATGGAGGCAATTCTATGCTGAGTTGAAGGTAAACGCTGTGCTGGAATATGATACAAAAGCTAAAGGTTTTCTCAAGTCAGGCTATGGATACTCAATCCGTGTTACAGCCTATGTTGACACCAATTATGACAGGCCGGAGCTGATTACTGCTCCACAGACTGCAGAAGTCTATCTGCCGGAATATCGCTATGAAACCGCTATCCCTTTAATAAAGGAAAACGGTCAATTTATCTTTAAGGAAAATCCCGCATCTCCCTTCCGTTACAGGAAACATTACATACCGCTGTGGTTCCCGGATAACAGGGACTATATAGTACAGCTTCTTGTTACCGATGTGCATACTCCCGGAGGTACGCTGTCCCGCTGGATTACCGGAGGGGAACTAAAAATTCACGTAGTGGACAGTATGTATTCCGATGATGTCACTACTGGAAACTGATATAATAATACTTCTTTTTGCTGTCCCTCTACTATGGGCAGCAGTAATGGATTATATGAAGCGAATTATTCCCGACTGGACATGGATAGCCATTCTCCTGCTCGGCGTAATGTCCGCTTTTATTTTGCCACATCCCACACTACTGCAGCGAATTGCGGGGTTTTTGCTGCCAGGCATCTGCCTGTTATCTCTTGCCATGAAATATGGTGGCGTGGGCGGTGGTGATATCAAGCTTACGGCTGCAATTGGTTTTAGCTTTGGCTTATATGGACTTACTTCCATTCTCTTTTTTGCCTTGCTACCGGCCTTGCTTTATTCAAAGCTAACACGGCAGAAAAGTGTTCCGTTGGCAGTATTTTTATGTACCGGCTTTTTTATTCATGCCGGTATTGCTTTGATTACCGGAAGATAATGTGAAAGCACAAATCTATTAGGACAAGGAGGTGCTTTGATGGAGCTAAAAACGATACTTGCCATCGTGCTTTGCCTGGTGATTGCAGGTGGTGCAGTATACCTGTATATCAGGCAAAGAAAGAAATAACGGTATGGCTGTAAAAGGGACTTGAAAACTAAAGTCCCTTTACTGCTGCCGGTTAGATTGGAGTGATTATAGGAATGGATGAAAAACGCATGGTGGATACCTACGAGATAAAGCACGCCATCCACATTGGAGATAAAGAAATCCTTTTCGGTGTAGATGAAAGAAAATCTGATTGCCCATATATGGTATGCAACTGCAGCTGGGATAACCCTTTAGGGATTGAACATTACTTTAATGCGATGGAAAGTGCGGACTACCTTGAAATGATGACCGAATTTACCAGTCGTATAACAGCACAACTGGAAGAAGTCATAGCAGAGCGAACCAAAATCACTGTTCCCATGCAGCCTTTTAAGCTAGAGCATTGTTTTCCTATTGACAGTATGCAAAACCTTGAAAACAAAGTGGTGATTATTCGTCCTGAACGCTTACGTCCTGAATATCGAACTGCTGACAAGCAACTTGTGTTGGTCACGGGCGGTTTTGGCGCTCATGCTAATTCAAGAGGACGGGCGGTTTATACTGCAAACCTATATTCCGGAAAGGAGTCACGCTGGAATCGAGAGGATATTTTGGGTGTTCTCAGACCGGAATATATGCCAGATTGGGCAAAGGAACGGTTGGCACAGATACAATCTAAGAGGCAATTAAAGCAGAAAAAGCAAGAGGTAGAGCGATAGGAGGTTTAAAGTATGGATAAGGAAGTCAATGCCGGTTATGTAATTACTGATCGGCTGACCGTTGGGAATTCGGAGTTTGTCATTGGTCAAAACGAAAATGCTCCTGCCAAGTTTGTGACATGGAAATGTACAAAGGGCGAAAAGAATTACTATTGGGGGCATTACTGTAAGGATCGCCTGACTGCCCTTGAAGATTTATGCAACCGTGCTCTCGATGAGATCCATTATTTAAAAAGTTATAAACAGGAAAAAGAGAATATAGAAAAAACGGCGCAGAAGGTTGAAAAGAAATGTGAACCGGTGCGATAAGGAGGGATGAAAGTTGGCAACAAAGCTGCAGCTGATTACAGAGCTTTCTCAAAATACGGCAAAAGATATTGTCAAAACACCTGGCAACTGGACATCCTTTCTGAAAACTGCTGCATGGAACTATAAATATCCGTTTCAAGATCAATTGCTTATTTTTGCCCAGCGTCCTGATGCAACAGCCTGTGCTCCCATAGAAATATGGAATGAGAAGTTCGGCAGATGGGTAAACCGCGGTGCGAAAGGCATTGCCCTCATCAACGACAGCGGAAGTCGTTTAACCCTTCGCCATGTGTTTGATGTATCGGATACTAACAGCCGGTATAACCGTCCGGTTGTCCTTTGGTCATTAAGGGATGAATATTCTGAAGATGTGACAGAAACGCTGGAAAATGCTTTTGGTGATCTTAAGGACAAAAGTAATATCCCCGCAGCACTTATTTCAACAGCTTTCAACGCTGTCGAAGATAATTACCCAGATTATCTCTCTGATCTTATGTACAGCAGGGAAAACAGCTTTCTCGAAGAACTGGATGATCTTAATGTTGAAGCCATCTTTAAAAATGCACTTAGAAATTCTGTAGCATATTTGCTTTTAATCCGCTGCGGCTATCCTGCCGATGAATTTTTCAACTTTGATGATTTTCAGGGCATTGTTAATTTCAATACCCTTGAAACAATATCCAGTTTAGGTGCTGCAACAAGCGATATTTCAGAAATGATTTTAAAGGAAATCAGCGCAACAGTAAAAAATATTCAGAGAGCAGAAAGAAATCAAAACCGTACATTTGCAAAAAGCCAGGATATACGACAGAATAAAAGTGAAGATAACATGATTGAAAGGAAGGATGATCATGGAGTTGACATACACGATGCAGGGCGATTATCTGGTACCGGATCTGACGCTGCCGGAGGAAGAGACGCACATCGGCAAATATGGGATGTTGCGCAGGACATACCTGAAAAATCACAGGAAAGGAACATACGCCAGTCTGATGATGTCAGGGAAATTGAACAGCCATCTGCTGGAAATCGATCGGATAGCGAAGGAACGAATAGAGATGATCACGACGGAACTTCTGGAGAACAATCCGGCACCGGACAAAGCGATAGACCCGATGGGCTGGGCGGGACACATGAACAACCTGCGGCACTCAGCGGAAGAGTCGGTACTGGCGGAACTGGTTTACAGCTAAACCTTTTCCCTACAGTAGAACAGCAAATTGAAGCCATAGAACAGGCGGAGGGCAAAAAAACCTCCGCTTTTTCTGTTTCACAGGAAGAAATAGATCATTTGCTTTGCAGCGGTACAGGTTTTCAGGATGGAAAGTATCGTGTATACCTGCACTATCAGGAACCGCACAGTACAAAAGAAACTATTGATTTTCTTAAGCATGAATATGGAATTGGCGGCGGCACACATATTTTCACCGATGGAACCAGAGGAAACCAATGGCATGACGGAAAAGGGATCTCCCTTAGCAAAAGCGGCAGCTTTATAACAAACCCTGAAATAAGACTATCATGGAATCAGGTTGCAAAACGACTTGGTGAGCTGATCGCTGCGGACAGGTATTTAAACAGCAAGGAAAAGGAGCGCCTTCCTGTAGTACAGCAGGAAATTGAAGAACAGCGTCGGAGACTTGCTGAGGAAGCGTATGCGCGGCAAATCCTGAACCGGGAACCTACACCTACTCAAACTGAGTTAAACGTCTCTAAAGATACGGCTAATTATGTCTTCCACCTTGGAGATACGGTGTACATAGGTGCGGAGGAATATGAGATCTTATCATTTAACAATAATTCGGTAGAGCTTCGTGATGCAGACTGTCCCCTGTTCACTAAACAATTTCAGCGTGAAACCTTTGAGGAAATGCTTAGAGATAACCCTCTGAATGATCATCTTCTTATGCAGGAGGGAATAACGGAGCAGCCGACAGTACTTAAAGATGAAAAACTGTCTCCTCGCGACATCTACCAGACATACCTACCCGAAATCATCAACAAGATACGAAACGATGAGATTTACCCCTACCTGCGGGACAGGGATGCCGAACCGGACAGTGCAAAATTGGAGCTTGATACTGCAATCGATCGCATTGTTCACTCTATGAAAGAGACACATCCGGATTTTTACGAAGCTTACATCAACCTGCTATAAAGTTATAATTAATAATGTACAAATAATATTAAATAAAAATGTACAAATGGTA
This sequence comes from Ruminiclostridium herbifermentans, assembly GCF_005473905.2. NCBI lineage: Bacteria > Bacillati > Bacillota > Clostridia > Eubacteriales > Oscillospiraceae > Ruminiclostridium > Ruminiclostridium herbifermentans. The sequence goes on along the minus strand of NZ_CP061336.1, from coordinate 3,984,846 downwards.
TGATTACAGGGTACAAAAGGAGGTACCCTAATGATTATCAAAAGTAGTATCATAACAGATTTAAATATTCAAACTGTCAAGGATCTTTATAAGTTAAAACCATTTATGGAGGACACAACATTGAAGGTTAATAAAAGCCAGATCGCAAGGGAACTTGATGTCGATAGGCGTACAGTTGATAAATACATTAATGGCTTTCATAAGGCCAAATCCAGAGAATGCGTGAATTGTATCACTGCTTACTATGACATTATCGCAGAGCTTCTATCTGATAACAGCCAGCAGATATTTTATTACAGAAGAGTTTTATGGCAATACCTAGTAGACAATCATTCTTATGAAGGGTCTTATGTGAATTTCTGCTACTATCTAAGAAAATATCCTGAACTAGACTCATATTTCAAAAAAAGCAGACCTTCAAACGCAAATAACGTAACCATACGTTATGAAACAGGAATGGGTCAACAAGCACAACTAGACTGGAAAGAGTCTATACGATTTACTCTTTCAACAGGTGAAATAATAGAAGTAAACATATTTGTATTATTGCTGTCATACTCACGTTTTAGAGTATACAGGGTATCTCTATCAAAAACACAGGACATATTATTTTCATTCCTTGATGATGCGTTTAACACGTTTGGAGGTGTTCCAAGTGAGATTGTCACCGATAATATGAAAACAGTTATGGATGAGCCAAGAACAGAGTATACAGAAGGGAAAATAAATATAAAATTTAAGCAGTTTGCGGATGATTATGGTTTTAAGGTGCACCCTTGTATTGCAGGAAGACCAAGAACAAAAGCCAAAGTAGAAGCACCAATGAAACTACTTGATGAGATAAGAGCCTACAATGGAAAACTTGATTACAAGGAACTTAATGAGTTGGTCACACGAATAAATAACAGAGTAAACATGCAGGTAAATCAAGGTACAGGTCGTATTCCATTAATGTATTTCAACAAGGAAAAAGCTTTCTTAGGAAGCTTACCAGCCGATACCATAAGAAAGCCTTATCAAATAACTCCACATAAAGTAAAAGTAAATTCATCCAGCATGTTCAACCATAATGAATGCCAGTATTCTGTACCACCAGAATACATTGGAAAAACTCTTACTTTACAAGTGTATGATGGTTACATACATGTTTATTATAACATGGAATTAATAACTATCCATACCCTTAGTAAAAAGAAACTAAATTATTTTACAGAACACTATACTGCTATAGCAAGAAAATCGCATGCATTTAAGGAAGAAAATATAAATGAGCGGGCAAAAGAAAACTTACAGGTTATAGGAGAAGTATATAGTTATGAATAACAGTACATACAACCAGCTATGCCGGAACATGGAAATTCTTGGTCTTGGGCAAATGGTAATTCATCTTGATGAAATATCTAATTTTGTGACATCCAACAATCTTTCGTTTACAGAAGGACTACTGAGACTTAGTAATTACGAAGTTGATTTTAAGGAGGCCAAAGCATCTAGATCTATGATTAAAGCAGCAGCATTTCCTTTTGTAAAGGAATTGAAAGATTATGATTTCAATTTTCAGCCGTCAGTAAATCAGCAAGAAATACAAGAACTTTGCACGCTTGGTTTTCTTGAAAGAAATGAGAATATAGTATTTCTTGGTCCAAGTGGTGTTGGAAAGACTCATCTGGCAACATCAATAGGAATAGCTGCAGCAAAGAAACGTACTAGCACATATTTTATCAAATGTCATGATTTATTGCAGCAACTAAAGAAAGCAAAACTGGAAAACAGACTTGATGTAAGACTCAGACACTTCTGCCATTACAGACTACTTATCATTGATGAACTTGGCTACTTACCCATTGATAAAGAAGATTCTAATATGTTTTTTCAGCTTATAGATATGAGATATGAGAGAAAAAGTACCATTCTTACAACAAACATGAATTTCAACGAATGGGATGGTGTATTCTATGACGCAGTTGTAGCCAATGCAATACTTGACAGGGTATTGCACCATGCACATGTAATATCTATATCTGGAAAGTCATACAGATTAAAGGATCATATGAAGCAAGGAGAATAGTTGTACATAATTATTTAATACTTTTTATACATTTTTCCTTGACAGTTTATACATGGAGCTTGCGAAGCTCCTAAACATTTCAGACCTTCAGCTTTCCTACATCACCAACGTGGATGCCGGTAATGGACTTATCAAGGTGGGTAGCTCTCTTGTTCCCTTTACCGACCAGTTTCCACGCAACACAAAGCTCTACCGCCTGATGACCACAAAGCCTGGCGAGCAGGCGTAATTTTAATAGATGATAAATCCAAGGAGGGGAATTTGATGGAGCATATCCGATTTGTCAGTAAGGAACATGAAACTTTTTATTACAACATGCTCAAAGCAGCGCGCAACAGCGATGTATTCCGCAAGGCGTTTTTCTATACCATGGGTATCAGTGCAGAAACTAGAAACCATATTACTGCTCTCTTTGACTTTGAGGAAAGCCTTATAAAGCCGGAGGGACTTTCGGCCCCATGGCAGACCGGAAGTACAAAGCGTTTATGCCGGCTTGCATTTAACCTGTGGAACGGCTGGACGGAGGAAGGCAAAGAACAATATTCTGCGCCGTATTACTTATTCGACTGCAGCTTTGCTCCATACTTTTTTGAAGCAATCAGACTTCGCTATCCTGAGTACTGCAGGAGTTTGGAGCGTTCTGTATTGGACCCTGCCGGGAAAGAACGATAATACTTGCAATATAAATCGAATGCTAACCATGGGAGGGGGTGTGTGTATTGAAGGAGATCAAAACAAAACAGACCAAGAAGGATATTAAGGTACTGGACAAGACAACGGATGTAACCAGGAGAGCAAAGAATGCTTATATTCGCACCAAAGAGCGGTCTGAACAGCTTGGGCAAAATGATGACAGTAACTATGTGGATTATGCCGAAAATATTGTCAGTGATGGTACAAAAAACATTACCCGTAAAGGTGAACATATAGCGAAAACATACGGCAAGAAAGTAATAGAAAAAATCAAAAACCGTAAGGCGCAGGATAATGATTCCACTTGGTCTGATACCCATAATACCGATAATGTTCACCAGTCGTCACAGTGCGAAGCAAAGGAATTAGTTCAAAGAAATGCTGACCGAACAGAAGCACATCAAACCACGAAACAAAATTACGCTCCGGCTAAAGTTAAGGATGAAGCAAAGCAGAAAAATACTCAATTTATATCGAACAAGGCTATTAAACAAAATTCTTCTCAAATGAGGCCAAAAGAAATTGCAAATAGAAAATTTACTCTATCAAAACCAGATGAAGCAAGAAAACGCTGGTTTGTTCAAAGCAGAGTGAATCCACAATTAACTAAGTCCAGTTCAATCCCGGAGGCAAGAAGAACTTTCCGGACGCAGGCAAGACAAACGTCCGGGCATATAACTACACACTCCCCTCAACATCCAGTATCCAAGCCGACCGGAAACGCTTTAAGACGAAATACATATTTTTATAGTAAAACTGGCCACACCGTTAAGCAATCTGCTAAAACCAGCATAAAGACAATAAAGGAAGGCTCTAAAGGTACAGTCAAGACAGTAAAAAAATCGGTTAAAACTGCTAAACGTACTGCTAAAACTGCCATTAAAACATCACAGGCAGCAGCTAAAACTGCTGTTAAAACTGCACAGGCTACCCAGAGGGCGGTACAGGCAGCAAGGGCAGCAGCGAGAGCTGCGGCTTTTACGGCAAAGATGACAGTAAAAGCAATGATAGCTGCCATCAAAGCAATTATTTTAGCTGTGGAAGGAACGATTGCTCTCATTGCTGCAGGTGGATGGGTAGTGCTCGTTATCGTTCTTGTAATATGTCTTGCAGGGTTTTTATTAGGATCAGTTTTTGGAGTATTCTTTTCCAATGAAAGCCCAGGTGAAAATATGCCGACCATGACAGAGGTAGTACAACAGCTTAATGAGGAATATTATTCAAGAATCGAACAAATACAGGCTGAAAACCCTCATGATACGCTTGAGTTGTCCTCCAATAGCGGGAGCAGTACTACCGTTAACAACTGGAGAGAAATATTGCCTGTTTATGCTGTCAAGACTGCTGCTGATCCCGATAATGGTATGGATGTCGCCACTCTTGATGATATAAAAGTGGGCATCTTGCGCGGGATCTTCTGGGATATGAACCAAATTAACTATTGGATAGAAACGATTGAGCATGAGGAAACCGTTACTAGCAAAGATGAGGACGGCAACGAGGTTGAAGAGACTATTACTACTACGGAAACAATCCTGCATATAGAATTAGCCTCAAAAACCCATGTTGATATGATTGCCGAATACCACTTCAATTCTGAACAGATTGAACTGTTGAATGAGTTAATGCAGGATGAATATCAGCAGTTATTTATGCAGCTTATTGAAGGTTAAGCATATGTAACTTTATACACGATTCCGGTCTCCAGAGGGAGAACACCAAAAGGAAGATATAATTCGTAAAACTAAATCAAATGAAAGGCGGGATAACTCCATGAATTTAAAAGAAACAAGGAATATGGAATATTCAAAGTGTGTGAATCTATTGGCTAAACTAATTGACCTGGATGATAACACAAAAGAAAAAATCTTCAAATGCTTTCAGTGCATGGGGATAAAAAACTTTTTTATAAATCTGGAATCAGTTGATTTACCTCTTGAGACTTGTGAGAAGCTGAAAAGTATAAAGTCCGTCATTGAGGTGTTTGATGAAGAAGGGGGGCAAGCATAGCATGAAACAGGAAATGCAACACACCGAAAAATTCTTAAAAGGACTGACAAGTTTAACAGGACTCCCCTATAAAAAGCTTCAACAGTACGTGAAAACAAACAACCCTTTCAATATCCTGGAACATCCTCACATCATGGAGCCGAATGAAAAACAGCTGGAAAAAATCGGACTTCTCAATGAATTTATTGCATCTTATAATATTTTGAAAGTCTATGAGAAGGATGATAAGATTATACTCAATTCATCAACCGCATCAGGTCAGTACTTTTTAGCCCTTTTAGGAGGGATGAAGGATAAAGAAAGGTTTATGGTTTCTTTTTTGGACAGTGGCAATAACATAATCGAAACCAAAATCATGTCTGAAGGGAGTATCGGACAGGCACCAGTTTATCCGCGAGAAATATTAAAATATGCTCTTGCCTGCGATTGTAACGCAATAATTTTAGCCCATAACCATCCCGGAGGCTCCCAAAATTTCTCTATGGAAGATAAAACATTGACACAGAGAATAGTTGATATTTTTCATCCGCTTGGGATTAAGGTTTTGGATCATATTATTGTTGCCGATACAATTTATACTTCTATGGCAGAGAAAGGAGAACTTCCCAAAGAGAGCAGAAGTATTGCAAATTATGGGGTGATTGAATTAGGTGCATCTACTGCAAAGGAAAAGCTGAATAGGGTTCAGCATACACACTCACGTTAGAACTGGATTTTAAAGATTAGATTTGTAATCTTAAAGGTGTTTTCAAGTACACCCAAAGTGTTTTAAAGCACATGCTTGTGAGAAAAAGTAAAGATAATAAATGTTTCTTTCATATGGGGCATATTGTGAGTTTAATTATTCTGCTGCAAAGGCGGATATAATTGGTGTGACAAAAGCACTCGCCAAGGAGCTTACACCTTCAAATATACAGGTAATTGCATAGCTCCTGGTATTACCTTGAACAAATCAAATCATCTATAACTGAAAGCAATTACAGAACTGGACAAAATTATCTTATAAAACATGAAATAATCCATTGAAATAATCTGAATAATGATATAATATATTAATAATTTAATATAAAATCAGGTGCTGGTTATGCATTACTAGAAAATGTGTGAATCAGTGAAAAGGGAAGACGGGTGAAAATCCCGCGCGGTCACGCCGCTGTAAAAGTGGAGTTCTCCATAGATACCACTGGGAAACTGGGAAGGTTTGGAGAATGATGATGCTTGAGCCAGAAGACCTGCCTGCATTTTTAACACCATTTACTCTACGAGCGATAGGGGGTGTTGTGTATGTCTGCACAGTATTATTCCGGGTATGCATGACCTCTTGACTATTTATGTTGAGAGGTTTTTTGTTTGTAAAATAATATTTGTATGAGGAGTGAGTATTATGTCCAAAAAATTACAATTGGCTTTGGGTCTTGGACTTATGGTAATACTGATGCCAACAATGGCTTCAGCTATGCATATCATGGAAGGATTCTTACCTCCGGTCTGGGCAATCTCATGGGGAGTATTGTGCGTACCATTTATAGTTATAGGACTATTTTCAATAAATAAAACTGTACGAGAAAATCCGCGATTAAAAATATATCTTGCAATGGCAGGTGCATTTGCATTTGTACTTTCCGCACTCAAAATACCTTCTGTTACAGGAAGCTGTTCACATCCAACAGGATTGGGATTGGGAACTATCCTTTTTGGCCCAACAGCTATGTCAGTACTGGGTCTGATAGTGCTTTTGTTTCAGGCTATACTTTTAGCTCATGGCGGACTAACAACGCTTGGCGCAAATACCTTTTCAATGGCAGTTGTAGGACCTATTGTTGCATTTGCAACGTACAAGCTGGTAAAGAAAGCGAAAGGACCTCAATGGCTGGCAGTGTTTTTAGCGGCAGCACTGGGTGATCTGTTGACGTATATGGTGACATCAGTGCAGCTTGCACTAGCTTTTCCAGCTGAAGTAGGTGGTTTTGCTGCATCACTGGCTAAGTTTATGGGTATTTTTGCAGTGACACAGATTCCTCTTGCAATCAGTGAAGGTATACTTACAGTATTAATATTTAATGCAATAGCTGCTTATGGCAAAGATGAATTGAAGAGCTTAAATCTATTACAAAAGGGGGCTTAATCATGCAAACTGAAGCGATAAGGCAAACAAAAAAAAATAATCTTTCTGTTAACCTGCTGTTGATTCTTATTATTATAGCTTTAGCAATTATTCCGTTGTTTATTGCTAAAGATGCTGAGTTTGGTGGAGCAGATGGGCAAGCGGAGGAGGCAATAGCAGAAATAAATGCAGATTATGAACCTTGGTTCTCACCCATTTTTGAACCGAAAAGCGGAGAGATTGAGAGCTTGCTTTTTGCATTGCAAGCTGCTATCGGCGCCGGCATAATCGGGTATGGATTAGGTTATTTGAAAGGCCGCAGAAAGAAAGAAGATGAGAAGAGCGCATGATTTCTATAGATAAATATGCTTACAGCTCAAAGCTTAAACATACAGACCCCTTGCAAAAGGTTACATTTGCCTTGCTGACGCTGGCTGTATGTCTATGGGCAGATAACTTGATAATATCGGTTGCAGTGATTTTTATTATGGGGGGCATGACCGTCTCAAGAGGTGGGACTCCCCTCCGTTTTTTTATAAAACTACTGTTATTGCCTGTTTCTTTTTTGATAATAGGGGTGTCTACCGTTGCAGTGAATATATCCGAGCAACCAGAAAGCCTGCTGGCAGCAATTCCTGTTGCAGGAACATGGATAGGTGTCTCAAATGAAGGGCTGCAAGAGGCGATTAAGCTGTTTTTCAAAGCACTGGGAGCTGTCTCATGCCTTTATTTTCTGTCCCTTAGTACCCCTATGGTGGATTTGCTGGCGGCACTACGGAGACTTCGGATGCCAAAGCTTTTAGTGGAGCTTATGGGGCTTGTATACAGGTTTATATTTGTATTGCTGGAAACTGCAGATACCATCTATAATGCACAGAATTGCCGTATGGGCTATTCAAGCCTGACTGCCGGATATCGCTCTTTAGGCTCATTGATTTCCATGCTCTTCATAAAATCATACAAGCGTTCGGATGAACTATACACTGCACTGGAGGCAAGAGGATACGAGGGAGAGCTCAATGTACTTGAAGAAACCTATGAAAAGCATTGGAAAGGATATGTCCTGGCAGTAACCATCAACGTCATACTTGTTTTATCTTCAATAGCTTTAAAGCAAGTATAGGAGGAGTTATTCATGATAGAGAACATCCTGGAGGTAAAGGACCTTCATTACACATATACTGATGGAACACATGCTTTAAAGGGAGTGACACTTGATATAAAGCAAGGAATGACAACTGCCGTACTGGGTGGAAATGGAGCGGGAAAATCAACACTGTTTCTTTCTCTAAACGGAACACTCAAACCAACGGCCGGTAAGGTGCTGTTTAAGGGACTTCAGCTGGACTATTCCCGAAAGGGCCTTAGAGACCTTCGCAAATCTGTGGGTATTGTGTTTCAAGACCCGGATAGCCAGTTGTTTTCGGCAAGTGTACTTCAGGATATCTCCTTTGGTCCAATAAATATGAAGCTGCCTGAAGAAGAAGTCCGCAAGAGAGTAAATGCTGCAATGGACAGGATTGGTATATCACACCTTAAGGATAAGCCAACCCACTGTCTCAGTTTCGGACAGAAAAAGCGTGTAGCCATTGCCGGAGTACTGGCTATGGAGCCCGAAGTGCTGGTGCTTGATGAGCCTACGGCAGGACTTGATCCCATGGGAGTTAGTGAAATTATGAAACTTCTTCGGAAAATACAAAAGGATTTAGGATTATCTGTGGTTATTTCAACCCATGATATTGACATAGTACCGCTTTACTGTGATTATGCCTATGTGATGGATCAGGGCAGGATTGTGCTGGAAGGTACTCCTAAAGAAGTATTCGCTCATAGGGATGAAATAAGGAGTGTAAACTTAAGACTTCCACGAATCGGACATTTGATGGAGATACTAAAGGAAAAGGATGACTTTGAATTTTCGGAGAATGCCAATACCATATCCGAAGCGAGAAAAGCTCTTAATGACTGGAAGAAAAGAAAAACTACCTAAAAAGGAAATCGCGTTGATACAGTACTATATAATTTGCGCCAAGAAACCACTAATTTCAATGAGCAAAATATCGATGCTTCTACGGTTTTTGTGAAATTGAAATAGTGAGTTTCCCGCATAATTTATATAAAGGCATAAGTGTGGGTGGAATAATGAATGATTATATAATAAAGTCTGGTAAAAAGCTAAGAAAAGGGTTTACAACCGGAAGCTGTGCGGCAGCTGCCGCAAAAGCCTGCGCAATTATGCTCTTTGAAAAGATAGAGATTCCGGAGGTTTCTTTAACTTTTCCCGGAGGGGAAGAAATAATTCTTAAGCCGGAAGATATCATTCTCAATGAAGCTTCCGCAAGCTGTTGCATCATAAAGGATGCGGGGGATGACCCTGATGTAACAAACGGAATAAGGATCTATGCCAGGGTTGAAAAGGCAAAAGCCGGTATTTCCATTGACGGAGGGATAGGTGTCGGAAGAGTAACCTCTGCGGGTTTGCCCTGCAAAATAGGAGAGGCGGCTATCAATCCCGGACCAAGAAAGATGATTTTTAATGCGTTGGAAGAGGTTGCCCGTCTATACAAATACGATGGCGGATTTCATGTGGAAATATTTGTTCCCCAGGGAGTGGAAATTGCAAAGAAAACCTTCAATGAAAGGCTTGGGATTGTCGAAGGCATATCCATCCTGGGAACTACAGGCATTGTGGAGCCCATGAGTGAAGCTGCATTGATAGATACAATCAAGCTGGAAATGTCTATCAGAAAGCAAAACGGTCAAAACGTGCTATTCATTTCTCCCGGAAATTATGGAGTTGGTTATGCCAGAGAGCATTTGGGCATTGATGTTGACAGCGCTGTAAAAATTTCAAATTATATTGGTGAAGCTCTTGATTATGCGATATATTTGGGCTTTAAAAAAATCCTGCTTGTCGGACATATAGGGAAATTGGTCAAGTTAGCTGCCGGTGTTATGAATACACATTCGAAAATTGCTGACTGCAGAAATGAAATATTTGCCGCTCACAGTGCATTAGCCGGTGCAGGAAAAGAAACGGTCGAAAAAATCATGAATGCAAAAACAACAGATGAAATTCACAATATCCTGTTGCAGAACAATATATCCAAAATGGTGTATGAAAGCATATTGGGAAAAATAGTATATCATTTAAATTATCGTGTGATGAATAAGGCAAGGATTGAAGTTCTTGTATTTTCAAATGAAAATGGCGTGTTAATGCAGACAGATAATGTGTTGGACTTTATCAATGAGCTAAAGGAGGTTGGGCATTGAAAGGAACTTTATACGGAGTTGGTGTTGGACCGGGAGATAAGAAGCTTCTTACTCTATTGGCGGTTGAGACTTTACATAAGGCAGATATTATTGCAGTACCTGATACCGGAGGCGAGAAAACAGCTCTGAATATTGTGGGTGAGTATATCTCCGGCAAAAAGATAATGTACTGCAGTATGCCTATGACAAGGGATACAGCAATACTGCGGGAGAGTCATAAAGCTTGTGTAGAGCTGATTTGTGCAGAGCTCGAAAAAGGCTTGAACCTGGCATTTATAACGCTCGGTGATCCTACAATTTATTCTACATATATGTATGTGCACAGGTTGGTTGTTGAAAAAGGATATTCTGCTGAAATTGTTAACGGGATTCCCTCGTTTTGCGCGGCTGCTGCCAAACTGGGCATTTCATTGTGTAATGGGAAGGAAGCATTGCATATTGTTCCTGCATCCTATGAAGGTGCGGATGAACTCTTACGTTTGAACGGAAGCAAGGTGCTTATGAAAAGCGGAAAGGGTATTTTAAACATAAAGCAGAAGCTGGAGAAGCATAATTTGCTTGACAATTCCAAAATGGTAGAATGCTGCTTTATGGAAAATGAGAAAATATATAACAGTCTTAGGGACTTAAATGAAGATAGCAGTTATTTTTCGATTATTATAGTTAAAGGAGAATAAAAATGGTCTATTTTATCGGAGCAGGACCGGGCGCGGTTGATTTGATAACAGTGAGGGGACAGGAGCTTTTGAAAAAAGCTGATGTTGTCATATATGCAGGGTCTTTGGTTAACCCGGAGCTCCTTAAGTGTACAAAGCCTGAGTGCAAGATTTACAACAGCGCTTCTATGACACTTGATGAAATTATAGATGTTTTCGTTAGAGAATATTCACCTGATAAGATACTGGTAAGGCTGCATACAGGCGATCCAAGTATTTATGGAGCAATCAAGGAGCAGATGAAGTTGTTGGACAAGCATAAAATTCCTTATAACGTTGTGCCCGGAGTCAGTTCATTTTGCGGTGCGGCAGCGGTGTTAAATGCTGAATATACACTGCCTGGTGTGAGTCAGACTGTTATTCTTTCAAGGATGGAGGGAAGAACGCCCGTACCTCCGGATGAGGATATAGAAAAGCTTGCATCTCATAAGGCTTCCATGGTTTTGTTCCTTACGACCTCAATGCTTGAGAAGCTTAGTGAGAAGCTTGTAAAAGGCGGATACAAATCCGATACGCCTGCTGCTATTGTCTATAAGGCTACATGGCCGGAGCAGAAGATTGTCCGTACCACAATTGCAGAGCTTCATAAAAGTGCAAAGGAAAACAATATTACCAAAACGGCCTTGATACTTGTAGGGGATTTTCTTTCTTGTGAGCACGAGCTTTCAAAGCTTTATGATGCAAGCTTTACCCATGAATTCAGGAAGGCGAAAGAACAATGAGGATAACCTTGATTTCCTTTACCCAAAAGAGCTCACTCTTATGTAAGCGCCTGGTTGATTATCTTAAAGAAGAGGGACATTCTATCGTTGCATATTCAAAGTATGGAGGCGGCGAGCTGCTTCAGATGGAAGACAATCTTAGCGCACTTACAGGAAAAGCCTTTGAGGACAGCAATTCAATAATATTTATTGGAGCTGCCGGTATAGCCGTAAGAGCAATTGCGCCATTCCTTAAAAATAAGGCATCCGACCCGGCGGTCATTGTGATAAATGAAACAGGAGAATATGTGATTCCCATATTGTCAGGGCATTTGGGCGGTGCAAACAGCCTGGCCCATAAATTGGCGTCTTTTTTGGGAGGAAGGGCAATTATTACTACTGCTACAGATATTAACGGCGTTTTTTCGGTTGATGTGTGGACAAAGGAAAACGGTCTTCATATTTTGAACATAGAAAACATAAAGCATATTTCTGCCGCATTGCTGAATGGTCAAAAAATTGGTTTTCGCTGTGATTTTCCGGTGGAAGGTGAATTACCGGAATTCTTTACAAAGGATACAACTGATTACGGAATATATATATATGATCACAAAAAGCAAAATGCGGACAAGCAGCCTTTTAAAAATACATTATTTTTGTGCCCTAAGCTATTTGCTGTGGGAGTGGGATGCCGGAAAGGAATTCCGGAAGAGATATTGGAAGAAGTATTTCTTGAAACACTGGCGGCAGAGAACATACCAAAGAATCTTGTTTACTGTGTTGCAACCATTGATATAAAAAAAGAAGAAGAGGCAATTATACGGCTTTGTGACAAATTCAGATACTGTCTTAAGCTTTATACCAATAAAGAGCTTATGGAGGCTAAAGGGAGCTTTTCATCATCGGGGTTTGTAAGGGCTGTTACAGGTGTGGATAATGTCTGTGAAAGAGCGGCCATACTGGCCAGCAATCATGGGAAATTGATAATGGGAAAAAGAGCTAGAGATGGAGTCACTGTTGCTATCGCAGAAAGGGCATGGAGGTGTAGCTTTTGAATATAATCATGGCTGGAGTTGATTATCGCAGCGCAAGCCTGGAATTAAGAGAAAAGGTTGGGTTCAACAAAAATCAAATAAGAGATATTCTAGCCAAAATAAATAAGGAGGCTTGTGTTTCCGGAGTGGTTTTGATTTCAACCTGCAACCGCACAGAGGCGTACATTTCATTAAGCCATTGCGAAGAAGCGGATCCGGTTGAAATATTCTGCAATGCTGCCAATCTTGATGATGATATGAAGAAGTGTTTTTATGTTAAAAAGGGTGAAGATTTGGCGGTTTATCTTTTTGAGCTTGCCTGTGGAATTCACTCAATGATATTTGGAGAAGACCAGATATTGACGCAGGTTAAAGAAGCAATGCTGATTGCTATTGATGAGGGAGCAAGCGATGCGGCATTGAACACACTTTTCAGGTACGCCATAACCTGTGCCAAAAAGGTAAAGACTCAGCTGGTGCTCAATGCCGTTTCGCCTTCGGTAGCCGGGCAGTCGGTACAACTGGTAAGTGAATATATTGAAAAAAAAGCAGGTTGCAAAGCGTTGGTTATCGGTAACGGAGTAGTTGGAAGAAAAGTTTGTGAGGAACTGATTGCAAAGGGATGTGAGGTCCACATAACTACCAGAACCCACAACAACAAAAGCATAATTGTTCCTACAGGCTGTAAAGTTATTCCGTATCACGACAGGGAGTCATTGATACCATATGTGGATATTTTAATAAGCGCAACATCAAGTCCCCATCAGACTGTTACTATCGATATGATTGACAGATGTGCAAATAAGCCCAAATACATTATTGATCTTGCAGTACCCAGGGACATAGACCCTGAGGTCGGGAAGATAAACGGTATACTGTACTACAATATTGACAGCCTTGGGGAAACCGCACGGAAGGACAATTCTAAGGAAATATCAGCCATGAAGAGTTTGATAGCAGAGCATATTGAGAATTTTAACAAATGGTATGCCCAAAGAAAACGACTTATGGCGGTAAAATAATAAAAATAAATGGGTGGGGTAGAGTCATGATTAGTATTATTGGCATAGGGCCGGGAGAGAAAGCACAGATAACACCGCTTGCGATAGAGGCACTAAAAAACAGCGAGGTAGTTGCCGGATACACTTTATATATAGATATAATCAAAGATTTGATTGAGGGCAAGGAAATAATAGCAACCCCCATGATGCAGGAGGTAGAAAGGTGCAGGATGGCTGCGCTGGCTGCAAAAGGAAACAAAAATGTAGCTATGGTTTCAAGCGGAGACGCAGGGATTTACGGGATGGCGGCCCTGATGATTGAAATATGTGAGGAGCTTGGAATCCGTGAAGAGATCAGGGTCATAGCAGGAATTACTGCAGCAAGCTCTGCGGCAGCGGTTCTTGGAGCACCTTTAACACACGATTTTGCGGTAATATCCTTAAGCAACCTTCTTACAAAATGGGAGGACATTGAAAAGAGATTGGATCTGGCCTCGCAGGCCGGGTTTGTAATAGTGATTTACAATCCATCCAGCAAAAAGAGAGCGGATTTTCTTAAAAAAGCCTGTGAAATCGTGATGAGAAATATAAGCGGGGATACAATGTGCGGATATGTAAGAAATATAGGGCGAGAGGGACAAACTCACAAGATATTGCCGCTTAAAGAATTAAAAGACGAGGTGGTGGACATGTTTACCACAGTAATAATCGGAAATTCCACTACCAGGGTCATAAACGGGAAACTGGTAACTCCTAGGGGATACAGAATATAATTTCTGCATTGGATTGAAGGTAGAATAAGATGAAAAAAGTGATTGTATTTGCAGGAACAAATGAAGGAAGAAAGTTAAGTACTTTTTTAGCCGAAAACGGTGTTGAGGTTACAGCAGCTGTAGCCACCGGATACGGTTCACTGGTGATGCCTGACATGCCTTTTTTGTCGGTAAAGGAGGGAAGGCTTTCCCTTGAAGAGATTACAGAACTTATAAAAAGCTATGACTATATTGTGGACGCAACACACCCTTATGCCAAAATCATTTCGGAGAATGTAAAGGAGGCTGCGAAAAGATGCGGCAAGGCTGTGATGAGGCTGGTAAGGCCTTCATTGGAATATGAAAATGTCCTAGAGTTTTCAAGCATAGAAGCAGCATGTGCCTATCTTAACGGTACAGAGGGAAATATTTTTGTGACAACCGGAAGTAAGGAGTTGCTGCCATATTCAAAAATCGAAAATTACAGAGAAAGAGTTTTTGTCAGAGTACTGCCAACGGCTGAGGCAATAAAGGCATGTTCGGATGCAGGCTTTAGCGCGACGAATATAATTTGCATGCAGGGACCCTTCAGTGAGAATATGAATTTGGCGACCATGGAACAAATCAATGCTAAGTTTTTGGTAACAAAGGAAACCGGGAAAAGCGGAGGCTTTCAGGAGAAGATTGATGCAGCAAGAAAGCTGGGGACAAAGGTTATATTGATAGGAAGGCCTTGTAAAGAAGAAGGCATGACGCTGGAGGAAATGTTTATATATTTTCAAAAGGAATTTGGAATTACGCAAGAAGAATCCTTGTCCCATTTTCCAATGTTTATTAGCCTGAAAAACAAAAAGGTTGTTGTCATCGGAGGGGGAAGGATTGCCACAAGAAGAGTCCAGGTTCTTATACGCTATGGCGCGGAGTTGGTTGTGATTGCTGCCTGCCAGTCGGAAAGTATAAAGCTTTTAGCCGGCGAAAACAAGCTTACACTAATTGAAAGAAATTACCTGCCGGGTGACCTGAATGGCGCTTTCATGGCAATTGCTGCAACGGACGACAGGGATGTGAATGAAAAGGTCTGCAATGACGCACGGAAAGAGGGGATTCCAGTAAATGTATGTGACAGAAAAGAGCTGTGCGATTTTTACTTCCCTGCTATATTTGAAAACGGGGAGGTTACAGGCGGACTGATTTCAAAGGACGGCAGCAACCATAAAGCGGCAAAGGAAACGGCTGCAAGAATAAGGGAATTCTTAAAGAACCGGAGGGAGCAAACATGAAAACAGTGAGAGTTGGCAGCAGGGACAGTGGACTTGCAGTCATACAGGCTCAGATGGTCATAGATGCCATAAAAAAATACGACAGTAATATAGAAGTTGAATTAGTCACCATGAAAACAACAGGGGACAGAATTTTAGACAAAACCTTTGATAAAATCGGTGGCAAGGGATTGTTTGTTAAGGAATTGGACGAAGCGCTGCGAAACGGAGGTGTGGATATAACTGTACACAGTTACAAGGATATGCCCATGGAAATTAATTCTGAATTACCCGTGGTGGCCTTGTCGGAACGGGAAGACGAGAGGGATGTTCTCATCCTTCCTGCAAATCAAGGTGATAAAAGCAAGCCGCTAGGGTGCTCCAGCAAAAGAAGGATGCTGCAGCTTAAAGCTCTTGGCTTTGACAATATCGAGCCACTCAGAGGGAATGTTATCACCAGGCTAAAAAAGCTGGATGACGGAGAATACTGTGGAATTATTCTGGCTGCCGCCGGGATTAAGAGGCTTGGACTGGAAAACAGGATCAGCAGGTATTTTACAACGGAAGAAATAATGCCTGCGGCCTGTCAGGGAATCATTGCCGTTCAGACCAGGAAAGGTGAAGATACACGCTATCTCGCTAATTTCCATAGTGAAAGGTCAAAAATAGTTTCCGATGCCGAACGTGCCTTTGTTGCCGCTTTGGATGGAGGCTGCTCATCGCCGGTTGCAGCTTATGCATATTTCGAAAACGATAAATTAGTGCTAAGAGGGCTCTATGTGAACGAAGAAAAAAATATAGCAATAAAAGGTATAGAGTATGGCAGGGCTGAAGATGCAGTCAAAATGGGTATTTCGCTTGCAAAGAGGCTCAAGGGGGAGGCGTGCTGACTTCATGAAAAAGGGCTTTGTGGTTTTGGTAGGGGCAGGTCCGGGCGACAGGGGGCTTTTAACCCTTAAAGGAATGGAATATATAAAAAATGCTGAGGTTGTTGTTTATGACAGGCTTGTTTCAGATGATATTCTGGAGCTGATACCGGACAATGCAAAAAAAATAGATGTGGGTAAGGAAAGCGGCAGGCATCCGGTGCCTCAGGAAGAAATCAACAGAATTCTTGTGGATGAAGCCTTAGCGGGAAAACTGGTAATAAGGTTAAAGGGTGGAGATCCCTTTGTATTCGGACGCGGCGGAGAAGAGCTGGAGCTTCTGGAGCTAAACGGGATTCCTTTCGAGGTGGTTCCGGGTATTACCTCAGCGATTTCTGCGCCTGCATTTGCAGGGATTCCCATAACCCACAGGGATTATTGCAGCAGCTTTCACGTCATAACGGGACATCAAAAGAAGGGCGAAGAGCTGTCGGTTAACTTCAAAGCACTTGTACAGTCAGGAGGCACATTAGTCTTTCTAATGGGGATTTCTTCTCTGCGACAAATACTTGATGGACTTTTGGCAGAAGGTATGGATAAGCATATGCCGGCTGCAATTATTGAAAATGGAACAAGAGCCGGTCAGAGAAAAATTCTGGGCACAATTGAAAACCTTTATGAAAAGGCTGTAGAGAAAAGCGTCAAATCTCCTGCCGTTATTGTGGTAGGAAAGGTTTGTGGTCTGAGTGACAGATTTGACTGGTTTTCAAAAAGAGAGCTCATGGGTGTGAAAATCATTGTAACAAGACCTAAGGACTCTGCCGGTACATTGACCGCCAAGCTTAAGGAACTGGGTGCAGATGTTATAGAATATCCATGCATTGAGATAAAGGAAATTGAAAATAACAGCCGGTTGGAAAGAGTAGTAAGCAACATCAAAGAGTACTCATGGATTGTTTTTACAAGTAAAAACGGAGTTAATATCCTGTTTGAATATTTGAAGAGGCAAAACAAGGACATTAGAATTCTGGCCGGTCAAAAATTTGCCGCAATCGGGAGTCAGACTGCTGAAACGCTTGCCGGCTACGGAATTATAGCAGACTACATACCTGAGATTTTTGACGGAAAGCATCTGGCGGAAGGGCTTTGTAAAATAGCGGGTGCTGATGAAAAAATACTTCTTTTGAGAGCTTTAAAGGGTAGTGCTGAAATAACGGCTGTTCTAAAAGAAAATGAAAGAGCATTTGAAGATGTTCCGGTATATGATACCTTATATGTCAATAAGGGAAGCCGGGACATAGAGGCTCTAATAAATGGTAATCCAGGCATTTATGTGACATTTACGAGCGCATCGACTGTTGAAGGCTTTGTCGGATCAATACAAGGAATTGACTTAGGCAAGATAACGGGAATATGTATTGGCAGCCAAACTTCAAAAGCTGCTGAAAAATATGGAATCAAGCACTATATATCGGATGAGGCAACCATTGATTCAATGATAAGTAAAATTACGGAGGTGCAATATGAACGCAATACGGCCACGAAGACTGAGAAATGATAAAAACATAAGGGATTTGGCAAGAGAAACAAGGATTTCATCCAAAGCATTAATACTTCCATTGTTCATAAAGGAAGGGAACGGAATTATCGAGCCCATAGAATCTTTAGAGGGACATAACTATTACAGCCCCGATACCGTACAGGCAGGGATAGAAGATATTCTTAATGCCAACGTTAAATCGGTTTTGCTTTTCGGTATTCCCGATAAAAAAGATGATGAAGGGAGCGGAGCTTATAGCGAAGACGGAGTCGTACAAAAAGCCGTAAGGAAAATCAAGGAAAGGTATCCGGAAATAACTGTAATAACAGATGTCTGTATGTGCGAATATACGGCAAACGGACACTGCGGCATAGTGAAGGACGGCAAGGTCATAAATGACCTGACGCTTCCCTACATTGCTAAAATCGCTCTTTCCCATGTTGAAGCCGGGGCTGATATTGTCGCTCCGTCAGACATGATGGACAACAGGGTTGCAGAAATAAGGAAAACCCTTGAGGGCAAAGGCTTTCATGATACTCCAATCATGTCGTATTCAGTAAAATATGCTTCGTCGTTTTACGGACCGTTCAGAGATGTGGCCAAATCTGCTCCAGCCTTTGGGGACAGAAAGACATACCAGATGGATTATCACAACAGGCGTGAAGCTTTAAAGGAAGCCATGCTGGATATTCAGGAGGGTGCGGATATTTTGATGGTAAAGCCGGCCATGGCTTATCTTGACATTATAAGAGAGCTTAAGGATAAAACACAAAACCCCATTTGCGCATACAGCGTAAGCGGTGAGTACGCAATGATAAAAAGCGCTGCCAAGTTGGGCCTTGTTAATGAATATGCTGTTATGTGCGAAAGTGCCGTCAGTATGTTCAGAGCAGGTGCGGACATGCTTATAACGTACTATGCAAAGGAATTATCAAAAGCAATTGAGAAGGGAGATATCGGATGATGAGCAGCAGTTTGATTGACAGAGCCAGGAGTGTAATGCCGGGCGGGGTGAATAGTCCTGTGAGATCTTACAGGGCAGTTGGAGGAGAACCTGTTTTTATAAAAAGAGCGAACGGCTCCAAAATTTATGATGTAGAGGATAGAGAATATATTGATTATGTCTGTTCATGGGGGCCCATGATTCTGGGACATAACAATAAAAAGATAGCAGAAAGCGTCAAAAAGGCTGTCGATTACGGGTTGAGCTTTGGCGCACCGACGGAGAAAGAAGTAATAATGGCTGAGCTTATTACTTCCATGGTTCCGGGAATTGATATGATAAGGATGGTAAACAGCGGAACAGAAGCTGTCATGAGTGCCTTACGGCTTGCCCGTGCCTTTACTGAAAAAAGTAAAATAATAAAATTTGATGGCTGCTACCATGGACACTGCGACAGTATGCTAGTTAAGGCGGGATCGGGGGCTTTGACTCTTTCACATCCCGACAGTCTTGGTGTAACTGGTGAATTTGCAAGAAATACTCTGATTGCAGATTATAATGATATAGAGAGTGTGAGACGACTCTTTGCAGAAAACAAGGGAGAAATTGCTGCTGTCATCCTTGAACCTGTGGCGGCCAATATGGGTGTAGTTCCTCCACGGGATAATTTTCTTGCCGGACTCAGAGCTCTATGTGATGAAAACGGAGCGCTTCTGATTTTTGATGAGGTCATTACAGGATTTAGGCTTTGCCCGGGAGGAGCACAGGAATATTTTGATGTCAGAGCGGATATTGTCACCTTCGGCAAAATTATCGGAGGAGGTATGCCTGTTGGGGCATATGGGGGAAGAAAAGAGATTATGGAGCTTGTATCACCCCTTGGGGGAGTTTATCAGGCGGGTACCCTTTCTGGAAATCCCATAGCGATGGCAGCAGGAATAGCACAGTTGACGGAACTTAAGGAAAACAAGGATATATATTTGCGAATAGACAGAATGGCAGAGTCACTGGAAAAAGGATTTAAGAGGATGGCAAAAGAGCTGGAGCTGACTCTCACTGTGAACAGGGTCGGATCCCTGTTATGCGTATTTTTTACAAAGGAAGCTGTAACTGATTTTAAAACTGCTAAAAGCAGCAATACAAAGCTTTATGCAAAATTTTTCAAGCATATGTTGGATAACGGTATACATATGGCGCCTGCACAATTTGAAGCCATGTTTGTGAGTGATGCGCATACAGAGGAAGACATAGAAAAAACATTGGAAAAAGCAGAAAAATCCTTGAGAGAAATGAAAAACGGAGGAGATTTTGCATGAGAGGAATACTGATACTGGCCCATGGAAGCAGGGAGAAGTCAACAGAGCAGACTTTACAGCAGGTTGTAAATTATCTTGGAGAAATATTCAGTGAGGAAATTATTGAAACTGCATACCTGCAGTTTTCAAACATGGATCTTCATACCGGGCTTGAAAAGCTGAGAGCAAAAGGTGTTGATAACATAATTGTCATACCTTATTTCCTGTTTGAAGGTGTACACATAAAAGAAGATATTCCGAAGGAAATTGACAAATACCTTAAAGAAAATAAGGATGTAAAAATTACAATGGGAAAGACGCTGGGAGCGGATAAAAGATTGGCGGAAATATTAGCCGACAGGATAAGGGATGCATTATGAAAAAGCAAATATTCATAATCGGATGCGGCCCCGGGGCGCCGGAGGAAATCACAGGACATGGTGCGAAGCTGCTGGAAATCTGCCATGAGGTCTATGCATTTGACAGAATCGGAGATTTGTACAAAGACTTCAAAGAGGGTATTATTAAATGTTCATATCAGGACATCGAAGAGAAAATAAGAAGCTCAAAAGCTCAAAAAATGGCTGTTCTTGTTTCCGGAGATGTGGGATTTTTCAGTATGGCAAAAAGGCTGGATGAAAAATTCAGAATTGATTTTGATGTGTTCTTTACATGCGGAATCAGCAGTCTTCAATATCTTTGCAGTAAAATCAAGCTAAGCTATGAGGATGTCAGAGCTGTGAGCCTCCATGGAAGAGAAGGTAATCTTCCGGGGAGTATCGCATATAACCGGTACACTTTTGTTCTGACCGGCGGGGCTAACAACGCTTCGAAAATATTAAAGGATCTTAAGCAAAATGGCTTGTCAGGGATAAAAGTTACAGCCGGGGAGCTGCTTTCAATGCCGGGTGAAAGAATTTTATGCGGAACGGTGGAGGAGCTTTCTGAGATTTCCTTTGACAGCCTTACGGTTCTTTTGTTTGAGAATGAGAATTGTGTAAACAGGGATATGCCCCTTTTTGACAAGGAGCTTTCAAGGAATGAAACTCCAATGACGAAGCAGGAAGTGCGCTGGGTTGCAGTAAACATGATGAAGATAGAAGCACGGGATGTTTTGTTTGACATAGGGGCGGGCAGCGGCTCGGTAGCTATAGAAATGGCTAGAAAAGCCCACGAAGGATTGGTTTTCGCTATAGAGAAAAAAGACAATGCATTTGAGCTTCTCTGTAAAAACAAGTCCGATCTCGGCGCGTTAAATGTAATACCCGTCTTTGGAGAGGCATTGGAGGAAATAAGGAAGCTGCCTGTCCCGGACAAGGTGTTTATCGGAGGAAGCGGAGGCAATCTGGATAAATTGGTTAAAAGCCTGTATAGGGCAAATGAAGATGTAAAAATTTTGATTACGGCAATAACCCTTGAGACTTTAACTGAGGCCCTTGAGGCATTCAAAGAGATAAATTTTGAAACAGATATTGTTTGTCTGAATTGTTCAAAAAGCAAAAAGGCCGGAAGCTACAATATGATGATAGCAAACAATCCTATTTACATAATCTATGGTGAAAAGAATGATAAATAAAAAAATCAACAGAATCATGATAGCTGGAACAAACAGCGGCTGCGGAAAAACAACAGTGACCTGTGCAATACTAAAAGCGTTAAAGAACAGAGGGCTCAAGGTAGCTGCCTTTAAATGCGGCCCTGACTATATTGACCCTATGTTTCACAGCGAAATAATTGAGACAAACTCAAGGAATATTGATTTATTTTTATGCGGAGAAAGGCAGGCAAGATACCTTTTTGCCAAAAACAGCGAGAATACTGATGTTTCGGTCGTGGAAGGCGTTATGGGCTTTTACGATGGGGTGGGTGGAAATACCGGTGAAAACTCTTCATGGGATATATCAAACAAGCTTGGAATTCCTGCAGTTTTGGTAGTTAACTGCAAGGGAGCTTCGGTCTCCGTTGCCGCTATGATAAAGGGTTATCTGGATTTTGATAAAAACAGGATTGAAGCTGTAGTTTTAAATAATGTTTCAAAGCACATGTATAAAATGTACAAAGAAACTATTGAAAACCGTCTTGGAATAAGAGTGGCAGGTTATATGCCTTTTGAACCCGAGGCAGTCATTGGGAGCCGTCATTTGGGGCTGGTTACCGCAAAAGAAATAGGTTCGCTGAAGCAAAAGACGGAATTACTTGCTGCTATAGCAGAAGAGACTATAGATTTGGACCTGCTTCTTGATATTGCAAATAATGCGGAACATTTTGACTATGAGAAAATTGAAGTTGAGCAAATATCAGATGTAAGAATTGCAGTTGCTAAGGACAGGGCATTTTGCTTTTATTATCAGGACAGCCTTGAGCTTCTCGAAAAAATGGGTGCAAAGCTGATATATTTTTCACCTACTGAGGACATTAGGCTGACGGAGGATGTTGACGGCTTGATATTAGGAGGCGGATATCCGGAGCTTTATCTTGAAAAGCTCAGCAAAAATGCCGGAATGATAAACAGCATAAGAGCTGCATGGCGTGAGGGAATGCCGATTTATGCCGAATGCGGCGGCTTTATGTACCTGGGAAAAAGTATTAATTCCTATGCAATGACCCACATAATTGAACCGAGCTTTGAGATGACGGAGAAACTTCAGAATTTCGGGTATGTTACATTGACTGCAAAGGACAACACCATGCTTTTGGAGCATGGAGAGTCCGCCACTGCCCACGAATTTCATTATTCTAAAAATGATTCTGATTCCGGTAGCCTTACAGCCAGAAAAGCAAGCGGGAAAACGTGGGAAACCGGATATTGCAAGGAGAACGTATTCGCTCTTTACCCTCACATTCATTTTTGGGGGAACATTCAAATGGCAGCCAGATTTATTAAAAAATGTGAGGAGTACAAAAAATGAGATATCTGTTTGTTATTGGTATTGCTTTCATACTTGATTTGATATTCGGAGATCCATACTGGCTACTTCATCCCGTGTGTATAATTGGAAAGGCAATCAGTGCTTTGGAGAAAATGTTAAGAAAAATCGTAAAAAACGAGCTTTTTGCAGGGACAGTTCTCGTGCTGGTTATATCGGGATTAGCTTTTTTTGTTCCATTTTTGATACTGTATCTGGCAAATACTTTGAATTACTATCTGGCTATGGGGATTGAAATTTACTTCTGCTACCAGATTTTTGCCGTAAAATCCCTGAAAAAAGAGAGTATGAAGGTTTATTACCCTCTCAAGGAAGGCAATTATCCGGAAGCTAGAAAATACTTATCCTACATTGTCGGAAGGGATACGCAGAATTTGGATGCTAAGGGTATCACAAAAGCCACAGTCGAAACGATAGCCGAGAACACCACTGACGGTGTCGTAGCTCCGCTTTTTTATATGGCAATAGGAGGCGCGCCCCTTGCTTTTTTATACAAGGCGATTAACACAATGGACTCCATGATAGGCTACAGAAATGAAAAGTATGAAAAATTCGGAAAGGTTGCTGCAAGGCTTGATGACATTGCAAACTTCATACCGGCAAGGATAACTGCACTGCTTATGATTGCGGCAAGCGCATTGAACGGCCTGGACTATAAAAATGCTTTTAGAATGTTTCTAAGAGATAGGAAAAACCATAAAAGCCCAAATTCTGCACAAACCGAGTCGGTATGCGCCGGAGCTTTGAATGTACAGCTGGCGGGCAATGCCTATTATTTCGGACAGCTTGTCCATAAGCCGACTATTGGTGATAATAATCGGGAAATTGTAGCTCAGGATATAGTTCTCACAAACAAATTGATGTATACGACTTCTGTTTTAGCAGTGATTGCTGCCATGATTGTAAGGGGGTGTATCTGGTGGATGATATAGCAATGCACGGCGGCGATATCTATTCATATATGGAGATGAATGGAGCAAAACCGCTTGATTATTCGGCTAATATAAACCCTCTGGGTTTGCCTGACAATGTTAAAAAGGCGTTGGCTCAGAGTATTGAAAGCTATAGTGCCTATCCGGATACTAATTGCCGTAAGCTGAAGGAAGCTGTAAGTGCCTATGAAAAATTTGAAGCGGACTGCATACTGTTCGGAAACGGCGCGGCAGATATAATCTACAGAATATGCTATGCCTTAAGACCGAAGACTGCTCTCCTCACAGCGCCAACCTTTTCCGAATACGGACAGGCCCTTGAGAACACCGGCTGTAAAATCGAGTATTTTGGATTAAGCCCTGAATATGGCTTTACTGTGGGAACCGGCATATTGGAGCAAGTGTCAGGTAAGGATATTGTTTTCATTTGTAACCCAAACAACCCGACGGGAAATTTGGCAGACAGGAGCTTAATATACAAGCTTGCAGAAAAATGCCGAAAGGAAAACTGTATTTTGGTCATTGACGAATGCTTCATGGATTTTGTCGCTGAAAAGAAGAGCTATAGCTTTATAGAGTATCTTGAGGATTTTGACAATGTGATAATTGTAAAGGCTTTTACGAAAATATTCGCGATGGCGGGGCTCAGGCTCGGGTATTGCTTATGCAGCAATAAAGAAATACTGTTGAAGATTGAAAAAGCCGGGCAGCCGTGGAGCGTGTCGACACCTGCTCAAGTAGCAGGGATCGCCGCAATTGGAGATAAGGATTATCTAATAAGGACTGCCAGGATCATAGATGAAGAAAGAGGCTATTTGTCAAAAAACTTAAGCAGCTTTGGCTTCACGGTTTTTGAAAGCCATACTAACTTTATTTTATTTAAAGCAGAACAGACGGATTTGTATGACAGGCTTTATAAAAAGGGCGTACTGATAAGGAAATGCGCCAACTTCAAAGGACTTGACGATACATATTACAGAATAGCTGTCAGATGCCGTGAAGACAATGAAAAGCTGATTAATGCAATAAGCGAGGTAATAAAAAATGGCTAAGGCAATCATGATACAGGGGACAACTTCTAATGCAGGCAAAAGCCTTATAACTGCAGGACTTTGCAGGATTTTTTCACAGGACGGCTATAGGGTGGCGCCTTTCAAGTCACAGAATATGGCACTGAATTCCTATATAACTGAGGACGGGCTTGAAATGGGCAGAGCTCAGGTTGTACAGGCCGAAGCCGCATATAAGAAGCCGGATGTCAGGATGAATCCCATCCTCTTGAAGCCCACAAGCGACAAAGGTTCACAGGTCATTGTCAATGGCGAGGTTGTGGGCAATATGAAAGCTATGGATTACTATAAAAACAAAACAAGATATATACCGGAAATTATGAAAAGCTATAGCTCCCTTGCCGCTGAAAATGACATTATAGTGATTGAAGGTGCAGGGAGCCCGGCAGAAATAAACTTAAAAGAAAATGACATAGTCAATATGGGCATGGCAAAGATGGCAAATTCCCCTGTGCTGATTGTTGGAGATATTGACAGAGGCGGTGTGTTTGCTTCACTTTACGGAACTTACATGCTACTGAATGAAACTGAAAAGAAGTATATTAAAGGGAACATCATCAATAAGTTCAGAGGCGATATCAAGATCCTGGAGCCGGGGCTTAAAATGCTGGAAGACCTTATACCTGTTCCAACAGTCGGTGTAGTTCCATACATGACTATGAGAATAGATGATGAGGACAGCCTTTCTGAAGTATTTGAAAATAGCAGTGTGTTGGTGGACATTGATATTGCTGTCATAAAACTTCCCCGAATCTCAAATTTTACGGACTTTAATGCTTTTGAATTGATTTTGGGAGCCAAGGTTAGATATATTTCGAGTGCAAAGGAATTTAAGTGTCCGGATTTGCTGATTCTACCGGGAACAAAAAATACAATTGACGATTTAAAATGGATGAGAGAGTGCGGTATTGAGGCTGAAATATTAAAATATGCAAGCAGGGGGAATCCTGTATTCGGTATTTGCGGCGGATATCAGATGCTCTGCAAAAGCCTTAAGGACCCTTACAATGTGGAAGGCGGCGGCGAAATAAAGGGCTTGGGACTCATTGATGCCCATACCGTATTTGAAAAGGAAAAGACAAGAACCAGAGTAAGCGGCATTTTTAAATGCGCTGGTGGTATTTTTTCAGAGCTCAATGGAAAAAGCTTCGAGGGCTATGAAATACATATGGGTATAACAAAGGCTGAAGGCTTTTTGTCGATGCTGAAAAGCATGGACGGCGGTGAGAAAACCGACGGGCTTTGCCAGGGGAATGTTTATGGCAGCTATGTCCATGGAATTTTTGACAGCGAAGAGGTTTTAAAGACCATTATAAAAGCTTTGTACAACAAAAAAGGTCTTGAATACAATGAAACCTTAAGCTGTGACGTTAAAGCGCATAAAGAGCGGGAATATGACAAATTGGCAGATGAGCTCCGCAAATCTCTCGATATGAAGTATATTTATAAAATTATTGATGAAGGTGTTACTCTATGAACGGGTTGATTCATATTTATTGCGGCGACGGGAAAGGGAAAACGACAGCAGCGTTGGGACTTGCATTGCGTGCCTGCGGCAGCGGCTATAAGGTAATTCTGGCTCAGTTTTTAAAGTCATGGAATACAAGTGAATTGAACATTTTGGATAAAGTGGAAAATGTATTAATTTTAAGAAGTAAAAAACCGGGCAAATTTACTTGGCAATTAAACGATGAGGAGAAAGCGGCACTTAAAATAGAAAATAACAGAATCTTTGAAAAAGCTATTGAAGTTATATCATGTGATAAAAAAATCCTTATCATATTCGACGAGCTTATTGGAGCAATAGAAAAAAACCTTATTGACAAAGAAGCAGTAGTGGACTTTCTGAAGACCAAACCGCTCCATGCCGAAGTAGTTCTTACAGGGAGAAATCCTGATGGGGAATTGCTTGGTTTGGCCGATTATATCTCTGAAATTAAAAAAATCAGGCATCCATTTGATAGTGGTGTTAAAGCACGAGAGGGGATTGAATATTGATGAAATTGTATAGACCCGATGAAATTGAAAAGAGAAGCTTTGAAATAATAACTCAGGAAATTGGAGATATTGAACTGGACGCGAAGGTTGCGCCTATTGTTAAGAGAGTAATTCATACTACTGCGGATTTTGATTATCTTCATAATCTTTGCTTTTCCGAAAATGTAATAAATATTGCGCTTGAAGCCATTAAGAAAGGGGTTGACATTGTAACAGACACCAAAATGGCTTTATCCGGTATCAACAAGGCTGCTTTGGCAAAAGCCGGCGGCAAGGCATATTGCTATATGGCAGATGAAGATGTTGCAAGAAAGGCGAAAGAGCAAAATTCAACCCGTGCGAGTGTATCTATGGAAAAGGCGGCAGAATTGGACAAGCCTCTTATTTTTGCTATAGGCAATGCGCCCACAGCCCTTATCAAGCTGGATGAATTGATAAAAAGCAATAAAATAAAACCTGTTTTAATTATTGGTGTACCAGTAGGCTTTGTGAATGTCGTCGAGTCAAAGGAGCTTATTATGAAAAGCGGTGTTCCTTATATCGTTGCAAGAGGGCGAAAAGGCGGCAGTAATGTGGCGGCGGCAATTGTAAATGCTCTCTTGTATATGGCATATCCACGTGAAAGCTAAAGTGTTAGGAGGAACTATGCAATGAAATAGACAAAACAGCTATTATTGGTGCATCAAAAGAAAGAACTAATTAAAAATCTATTAGTAAATATTGACTTTCAATTTATGGCATAGTAAAATACCAAAAGATAATGTCACGTAGGCATTATTAGGGTACAAAAGAAAAATTTATTATTTGAAATAATAGCGGTCACGAAGACTGTTTCTTAGTGAAACTTTTTTTGTTGACCGCTTTTTATTTATATTAATTTTTGGAGGAAAGAACATGAAAAAAATTATTGCACTATTTACCATGATTTGTATTATGGCTATACTTGCAGTAGGTTGCCAGAAAGCAGAAGTAAAACAAAACGAAGAAACTAAAAGCACAACAGTGAAGATTATCGACTCCAGAGGAAAAGAAGTTGAAGTAAACTATCCGGCTAAGAAAATCGTATGTCTGCTAAACAGTGGTTTGAATGACCTTTATATGCTTGGTGCGAAAGACCAGGTTATCGCAATAGACAAATGGACATATGATACAAAGGATGTTTTTGAACTTACTGCGCAGATTGATGAAAGGGTAAAGAACAAGTCACTCCCCGCTATTGACAAAAACATTGAAGAAATCGTTGGGATGAACCCGGATGTGGTAGTCATGTGGGCCGGTCAGGAGGATGATATTAAAACTCTGGAGGACAAAGGGGTTAAGGTAGTAGGAATACAAGTGGATAACTTTGAGCAGGTCTACACAAAGATGGAGATACTGGGCAAAATCTCAGGCAAAGAAAACAGAGCGGCAGAGATTATTGACTACACAAAAAAAGAACTTCAAAATATTAAAAATAAGATTAAAGCTATTGATGAATCAGAGAAGCCGTCATCCCTATTTGTATGGGGACCTTCAAAGCTAGACATCGCCGGAAGCAACAGCACCGGTGACAGTATTATAAAAATGAGTGGAGCGAAAAATTCTGCTGCCGATATAAATGAGGAACATATTGTTGCAAAAATGGAGCAGGTTGTTAACTGGAATCCTGACTTCATCATTTTGTGGAATATCAAGGATTTGGATCCCGATGACTACTTCAAAGATGCACAGTGGAGCAATATAAATGCCATAAAAAACAAAGCAGTTGTTGAGCTGCCCCATCCATTCTATTGCGATCTTTGGACGGTTAAAAATATATATTCGGTTAACATCATAGCAAAAACCCTTTACCCTGATTTGTTCAAGGATGCAGACATTGAGAAAACAAAAGCGGATATGCTGAAAAAGTTATATAACATCGATTTTAAATAGAGTAAGATAAATAGAGCAAGGGATTAAGGAAATATTTATGAAAAAAGACATAGAGAAATTAATATATTTCTTACCAATACCGGTTTTTTTAATTACTTTGTGCATTGGTTCCTATCACATACCAATTGCCAAGGTGATAGATTTAATGCTTTATAAAATAAGCGGATATACATTCTTTCATAGTGTAATTGACACAAACAGCCTGAATGTATTATTAGAGATAAGGTTACCAAGGGTTATTCTTTCAATGCTTGTTGGAGCAAGTCTTTCGGTTTCGGGGACCTCCTTCCAGGCTGTATTGAAGAATCCCATTGTTGAGCCATATACCCTTGGCTTATCATCAGGGGCAGCTTTTGGAGCTGCCCTTGCGTTGTCATTTCTTAATATTCCGGTACAGATCAGTGCATTCATTTTCGCCATCATGGGTGTTGCCATCTGCTATATGGCTGCTATGAAAGACGGGGATACATCTGTGGTATCATTGGTTTTATCGGGAGTTGTAATATCAGCTTTATTTACTGCATTATTATCAATACTGCAAATAATGATTGATCCGTTAAAACTTCAGGGATTAGTATACTGGATAATGGGAAGCCTTCATACATCAAGCTGGGAGAAAGTTGCCTCAGTACTTCCATATATGGTTATTGGATTCTTGTTAACATATGTTTTCAGATGGAAACTGAATATACTGGCATTGGGTGGCAGGGATTCGGTGATATTGGGGGTAAACCCTAAAAAATATAAGATGCTTTACATACTTGCTGCTACATTGCTGGCGGCTGCAGCGGTATCAGTTTCCGGAATTATCAGTTTGGTTGGTTTAATGATACCACGTGTGTTAAGAATTCTTTTTGGACCTGATAACCGTAAATTAATACCATTGTCTTTTTGTCTGGGAGCATCTTATTTGGCAATTGTAGATTGCTTTTCAAGGAATCTTTTCTCATTTGAAATTCCTATAGGGATATTTACAACTATACTTGGTGCGCCATATTTTATTGTCCTTATTAGAAGGAGCAAGGCAGGTGTGTGGCAATGATAAGATTTGAAGGAGTGACAATAGCATATCAAAAGCAAACAGTACTTGAAAATGTTAATCTTGAAATTGAGAAAGGTATAATTACAACCTTTTTGGGGCCCAACGGCAGCGGCAAAACCTCACTGATATCCTCCATCAATGGAACTATAAAACCTGTGTGCGGTAAAATATATATCGATGACAAGGATATTTCAAAACTAAAGACCAAAAAACTTGCCGGAATAGTTGCAACAGTTCCACAATTATATAATACCAACTTTAATTTCACTGTTTTAGAGATGATTTTATTAGGTAGGTCTCCGCATATTGGCTATGTTCCGGGGAAAGATGATATAGATAAAGCGGATGAGGCAATCGAGAAGATAGGTATTGAGTATTTAAGGGATAAAGAATTCAACAGGTTAAGTGGCGGGGAGAGGCAGCTGGTGATGATTGCACGAGCCATTGCTCAGGATACCGAAGTAATACTGCTTGATGAACCTACCTCTTACCTTGATTTAAAAAATCAGCTTAAAGTATTGAATGTTGTAAAGCAAATTAACTCATCGCAAAAAGTTACATGTATAATGACCTTGCATGATCCCAACCATGCGCTCATGTATTCCGACAAGATTGTTATGTTCAAAAACGGAACTTTAGAAACCGGTACAATTGAAGATATGATTAATGCCAGGAATATATATGAGGTATATGGAGTAAAAGCCGATATAGTAAAAGTGAATAATAAAAAATTTGTGATACCCGATTATTAACTGGATGATATAGCATAAAAAGAATAGCAGAGGTGGAAAAAATAATGAGAGTTTTCGAATCCCATATCCACTTTCCCATTGATATGTATGAAGCTGAATTTACCGAAAAGATAAATGATGTGACTTTGCGGTTAACAGATAATTTAGTAGAAAACATGATCAAATCAAATGTGGTTAAAGCTGCATTGTTGGGGGGACGAGGAAAAGTAAATGAAATGGTGAAAGAGGCAATCCATAGATATCCGGAAATTTTTGTTGGATTAGCTTATATTGATATAGACAAAGATGGCCCAGCGATTTTGAACTACTATAAGGAATCAGGATTTAAGGGAGTTAAAATTATTTGTCCTAATTATAATTATGATGAAGAAAGGTATTATCCATTTTATCAGTTGGCTCAAGAATTAGGGCTTGTGGCTTTGTTTCATACAGGGGTCATTGGAAATGCTGTAGATTACCTTGTAGAGTCTCCTTTTGATAAAAAACTTATTGAAATTTCAAGGGATTTTGAGACAAAAATAAAACGATTTAATACATCTTCGCGTTTCATGCTGCCAATTTATTTGGATAATATTGCATTGAAATTCCCGGAATTGAAGATTATAGGTGCTCATCTAGGTTATGGCATGTATGAGTTATCCTGTGCAATAGCCCGTTTTAGAAGAAATGTGTTTTTTGATCTTTCGGGCGGAGATGTTGTGAGGAGGCACATCACGGAGAAAAGACTGATTGGAAAAGAGATTTCTTCTTATAAAATTCTGTATGCCTCCGACGGTTTACCTGATAAATTATATGATGATATAAGTATATGGGAAGAAGAACTTTATAAAATGGGGCTTAGTGAAAAAGAAATAGATAATATTATGTACTTGAATGCAGCCAGAATTTATGGAGTTGAAGAGCCGGAAGGATGATGTTATCCTATAGGTAACAATCTGCTGTCTTAAAAAGGTAGTGTTTTGATAGGGGGATGCAAGTGAGAATAGCTGTAATAGATGGTCAAGGCGGAGGTATCGGAAAATCAATTGTTGAGAAATTAAGGAAGGAATTGATGGAAGATATTGAAATTGTTGCTCTGGGAACAAACTCGCTTGCCACATCTTTTATGATGAAGGCTGGTGCAAATGAGGGAGCTACAGGAGAAAACGCAATTGTTTATAATTCTAGTAAGGTCGATATAATAATCGGGGCTATAGGAATTATTGCGGCAAATTCAATGTTAGGGGAATTGACTCCAACAATGGCTAAAGCAATTGCTGAAAGTCCAGCTAAAAAAGTGCTTCTTCCATTAAATCGATGAAATATCGAAGTTGTAGGTGTTGATAAGAGTGAGCCTTTGCCGCATCTTATTGATAAGGTGGTTCAAAGTATTAAAGAAAGCATGAAGAGGTGCTAATATGTGTGAAGCAAATGTTTATTTAATTGATGAGAAAGGTGAAGAAAAGCTGTTTCTTGAATCTGTTGACAAGATACTCCCAGAAGAAGAGAACTTGATATTGGAAAATATATTTGGACAAAGGAAGATAGTAAAAGCAAGGATTAAGGAAATGGAACTGGTAAATCATAGAATTGTTTTGCAAAGATGATTTACATGAGGCCATTTACGATAAAAAGACAAAATGCATGTGTATGTAAAATAATTCTTTGCTACAGTAAGAAGGGCAGAGTAAATACAAGAAATCTATGGGTTTGAAGTATCAGCCTAGATGGTAAGCAATATCACTGATAAAATGTTACCTGATATAGGAGAGTAGCATAAGGCCAATGGATGAGATTTATCCGATAGTATTTATTACGCTATTCATTCTCAATTGAATTTTACAAAAAAAGTGAAATTCTAATTACTGGCAGTGAAATTTGAAGGGCAATAATATTAACCAATAAAAATAAAGTGAGCAAGCTTTGACAAATTTCAACATGGCTAATGATGTATAATAATTACATAGTTCGAAAAAAATCGATAAAGGCAAACTTGTTGAAAGACAAGGACGCAAAGCCTCGGGTCTAAAGCGGTTTACCGCTATGATGGCCGGGTTGCCGGGACTAAGCTGCTTTAGGCTCATTGGTGTTTTACAGCATCAGTGAGCCTTTATGTATACAATCTGTATTACTTATAGTAACGACTTCGAGCCATTATGACTATGATTTGCCGGAAAAGTGTTTGCAAGTTTGCCAAGAAATCCTGAAAGGAAGTGGTGAGTTTGTTGCCGGTTAAAGTTGTAATGGCTGATGATGAACCTGGAGTAATGTTATTACTCTGCTCGATTCTTAGTAAGCTTGAAGGGGCTCTGGTTGTTGGAACAGCAGAGAATGCTAAGGATACCATAAAACTTACAATGGAGCAGAACCCAGATTTAGCTTTCCTTGATATTGAGCTTCCTGATATGAAAGGAATAGAGTTAGCTGAAAAGCTAAGAGATATTAAACCGGACATGGCAATAGTCTTTATAACCGCGCATCAGGAATATTCTCTCGATGCATTCAAACTATATGCTTCCGATTACATATTAAAGCCAATTGATGAAGAAAGAGTAAAATCTACTTTCCTGCGCATCTATAAGATGCTGGAGATATCAAAAAAGAGTAATACTTCTTCATATACGAAGCCTAGCAGAATTTCAATAAACCTGGGTGATGAACGAATCTTTATAAAGCTGAATGAAATTTTTTATATAGAAAGGTCCGGACGTCACACACTTATTTCTTGTACCAATGGAAAATTTAAAACCCGGCAAACCCTGCAAGAACTGGAGAAGTACTTAGGGAAGATGTTTTTCCGCTCTCATAAATCTTTTATTATAAACACCGATCGGATTGAAAAGATAGTCTCTTTTCCCAATTCATCGTATTGTGAGGTAAAATTCAATAATTGTGAAGACAAGGCTTTACTTAGCCGTGACCGTATATCTGAGCTTATGAAGTATTCAGATTATAATGTTTAAGGGGGTATTGTGATGGATGTTATGCCGTTAATCCCCTTTTTAGGTGTGTCTGTTCCTGAAAGCCTGGTTTTGTATTATATGGTACTGGCATTAACGAAGAAAAAGGAGTCACCGTTTGTAGTAATAATCCTTTCCCTGCTGACTTCGATATTCTCATTCAGTATTCGGACAATGCCGGTACGATTTGGTATCCATACCATATCACAAGTAGTACTCATGACTATATTTTTGAACCTCTTTTTCCGATTGCCCTGGCATACTTCAGCAGTTGTAATGGTGCTTTCAAGTGTGTTTTTGGGATTGGCGGAGGGAATCTCAGTTCCTCTTCTGGCTTGGGTTTTTAAATTAAAACTTGAACAAATCATCTCTGATCCTTTGCTAAGAATACTTTTTACTTTGCCACACTTAGTTTTACTTTCAGTATTAGCGTATATCATTGGCAAACGAGGATGGCGCTTACCGTTAATATCAGAAAAATTGGGAATAAAAAATGAGTCTGACAAAAGAACAACAAAGCAATCCATTAGGCAAAATTGTCTTTTGACATTATGCCTGGTACAAGCTTTAATGCTTGTTTTATTAAATCTTAGTTTTCATGCTTACAACACAGGTGTTTATCCCAGTTTTACACTTAAAACCCTAATAGAAGTTGGTAGCATTGTTTTATTGGTCTCTGTTTTAGCAACTATTTTTGTATCCGGATATCTGTTAAAAGTCATAGAACACGATGCAAAACTGGAAACAGAAATTCATTATGCCAGAGAAAGACACAATTTACATTTACGTTTGCAGGTTGAGCGTCATGATTTTTACAACCATCTTACTGCTATTTATGGATATATAAAGGCTTGTCATTTCGACCAGGCAGAAACCTATATCGCAAATCTGTATCATACTGTCAGCAGTATAGGAAGCCTCCTGAAAATTGAACCTCCGGATTTAGCGGCTATTATAAGTACAAAATATGAGGAAGCAAAGATTAATGGAATTAAATTCTTTTGGTATGTAAAAATACATGACGGTTCACTTCCGCTTTCGTCGGAGGATCTCACTCATTTAACAGGTAACCTTCTGGATAATGCTTTAGATGCAGTAAAATCGAATGGCTCCCCGCGAATAGACCTAGTCCTAATATGCAACAAGCTAGGTTTGGAATTAAAGGTATCCAATAACGGCAGCCCCATCCCTCAAAATGTAAGGCAAAATATTTTTGTTGCTGGATATACAACTAAAAGCATTAAACAGCATAGTGGTCTTGGCCTATATATAATTAAGCAGATTATAGATCGTTATGACGGTCAATTAGAGTTAAGAGAACCTGATGATTATTCTGGAGTTGAGTTCGTGATTTATATCCCGTGGAATAAGTAATTATAATAAGTATTATGTGCTAATTGTATGAATGAATAGTAAAACCAAAATGGACAGATTACAGGGAACTGAAAATATGCAATTAAACAAAAAGAAACATCAATCTTGAAGGATTTAAAAGATGTTTTTTTCAATATTACCATGAATACCAGATGCTAAATTGTTGGCTTGTTGTACAGATAACTAAGGAAAAGATATTATGTTAAGAATAAATTTGATTTTAATTTTACAACATCACTTCCCTTAGAGCAGACATGGTTAATAGGTTATGTCTGTCGTTTGAAGGCAACCACTCTTTAAATGTGGGATTGGCCCTTTTTTAATAAAATCGAAAATAGTTATTGACATATGCCGAAAACGGGGTATAATATAAAATATAATTGACATATGTCATAAACTATCTGGAGGTGAACAGAATGCCTGGAAGAGATGGAACTGGCCCAATAGGTGCTGGCCCAATGACCGGAAGAGGTTTAGGATTTTGTACAGGTGCCGATGCAGCAAGATATGGCACTGGCCGCGGTCTCGGATTAGGTCTGGGACTTGCTTGCAGACGTGGTTTTGGAAGGTGGTTCAGCAGGGATTTTGCAATTGATGAGGCAATTCCAAAAACACAAAAAGAATTACTGCAGAACCAAAAGGCTATATTAGAAAAGCGTCTGGAAGCTATTGATAAGCAATTAGAGAACCTATAACGGTCATCAGAGGTAACCGGAGGACGCTCCGGTTATATCTGTTTTGGAAATGAGGTGATAAGATTATGCCAAGACCAATGAAATGGAGAAAAGTATGCTGCTTACCGGAAAGAAACAGGTTTGGGCCTCTTGATACAAGTTTGGATGAAAAAAATATTATAAAAATGACGGTTGACGAGTATGAAACGATAAGACTTATTGACTTAGAGGGATTCACACAGGAGGAATGCGCAAAACAAATGAATGTCGCTCGAACTACTGTCCAAGGTATTTATGTCGAGGCAAGAAAGAAACTGGCCGAGTCGCTGGTGAATGGCAAGGTTCTTTTGATTGAAGGCGGTGAATACCGTCTTTGCGATGGATTAGGTAACGGATGCGGACGAGGCTGTCGCAGGCACCGGCATGGTTGGCGCTTTATAGGTAGTGATAGAGGTGACTGATATTGTATTCTGAAAAAGTAATAGAACATTTTATGTGTCCTCAAAATGCTTATAGTATGCCGGATGCCGATGCAGAAGGAAGCTTTGGTGATCCTACATGCGGAGATTATCTTACAATTTATATTAAAGTAAAAGACAATCGTATAAGTGAAATAAGCTATCTTGTGTTTGGTTGCGCTGCGGCAATTGCAACATCCAGTATGACGACGGTATTAGCTAAGGGTAAAACCCTAGATGAAGCATTGGAAATTTCAGAAGAAGATATCATTCATGCATTAGACGGACTTCCTGATAACAAGGTTCATTGCTCAAATTTAGGCGTTAGCGCATTGCGTAATGCAATCTATAACTATTTAAATAGAATGGAGTGGAGTTATTGAATAAATTGTCAACTAAACGATTAGTATTATCAGGACTGTTTCTTGCACTTGGACTTTTAATTCCATTTCTAACAGCACAGATTCCAAGTCTAGGCAGTAGGTTATTACTAATGCATATTCCTGTTTTGCTTTGTGGTTTTATTTGCGGATGGCCATATGGCTTGATCATTGGCCTTGTTTTGCCTGTTTTCAGAAGCATGCTGTTTGGAATGCCGCCGATGTTTCCAACTGCTGTAGCTATGGCTTTCGAGCTGGCTGCATATGGTCTCATGACAGGTCTTCTGTACAAATTACTCCCTAAAAAGAATGTTTCCATATATGCGTCTTTGATTTTATCAATGGTTTGTGGAAGAATCGTCTGGGGAATTGTTAGCTTCTTCCTGTATGGACTGAACGAAACTGCATTTACATGGGAGATTTTTATGGCTGGTGCGTTCCTCAATGCAATTCCAGGCATAGTGATTCAAATTATTATTATCCCTGTTGCTGTTATTGCTCTGTCAAAAGCAAAGCATATAGAAAGTGTGAGCTAGAATGAATATAAAAGCCTTATTACTCAAGCAGTATGATTTGTATCCCAAGATGCAAATTCAGGACATTGTTAAGCTTATATATCAGAATGAATTTGCCGGCGGACACCTAATCGAAAATGAGGACGATATTTTACGCAAATTGCAGGAGGAGTTATGTTCTTTAAAGCATTCCTGTATGGACAAAAGGATACCCTGTGATGCCTTTGAGGATATTGGCAATAATCTTTGCAGGCTGCATTTAGCAGCTTTGAAGTATTATGATATCAGCCTTAATACTGTAAATAAGCTCTTTATAAGTACAGCCAACTCGATCAAAGGAAGCATTCAGAGCTTTGAAGAAAAACTGGATGTGCTTAGACAATGTTGTAAGGAAGGACTGCTTCCTTATTCTTTGGAAGAGTTGGAAGCTTATTTGTGTTCCTATAAGAAAAAAGGCTATCCGCCAGTTAGTCACAGTGAGATATTCAGGGCTGCTTATTCACCTGCGTACCGTATTGTAAGGTCAGAATACCATGATTTTTTTGAGGTATTTTGCAGGATCGATTCCTTGATGAAATCAAAAGATAGGGTCACTGTTGCCATTGATGGAAACAGTGGTGCCGGGAAAAGTACACTGGCATCACTTATAGGCAATGTATATGAGTGCAACATATTTCACATGGATGATTTCTTCCTGACACCTGAACTAAAAACAGAAGAGCGCTTAAGGGAGGTCGGTGGAAATGTAGATTATGTCCGGTTCAAACACGAAGTGATTGATAAGATAAATAGTGGCCGTGAATTTCAATATCATAAATACGACTGCAAGCAAAGAATCCTTGTAGGGCCGATACCGGTAAGTCCTCAAAAACTTAATATTATAGAGGGTTCTTATAGCTTGCATCCGACTTTAGTAGGAAACTATGATTTAAAGATATTTTTATGTATTGATGAAAAAGAACAAATTTCTCGAATTCTAAAAAGAAATGGAGCTGCCATGTTAAAAAGTTTTCTTTGCGAATGGATACCTTTGGAAAATCGATATTTTAAAGAATTGAACATTAAAGGGCTAAGTGATCTGGTTTTTAGTTCGGTCGTAGTCCCGGATTCGGTTAGCGCATTGCGCAATGTAATTAATAATAATTTAAAAAGAATGGAGGATTCTTATGAAAATAGCAATTCCAGTAGATGAGAAAAGTTTGGAGTCGAATGTATGTGTATCCTTTGGACGGGCTCCCTATTATCTCATTTATGATACTGAAACCAAGGAAAGTGTATTTCTTGATAACAGTGCAGCAGCAAGTACAGGCGGAGCAGGAATTAAGGCAGCACAAACAATAGTGGATAATAAAGTGAACGCTTTACTTACTCCCCGATGTGGCGAAAATGCAGCTAATGTGCTCAAATCCGCTGATATTAAAATATATAAAACAGCGGGTATTTCCGCTAAAAAAAATATTGATGACTTCATCAGTGGAAAGCTATCCTTACTCGATGAAATTCATCCTGGTTTTCATGGCCATGGAGGGAACTAAAATGAGGATAGCTGTGCTAAGTGGCAAGGGCGGCACAGGAAAAACACTGGTGTCGGTTAATTTAGCTGCGGCTGCAAAAATATCAACGTATATTGACTGTGATGTTGAAGAACCCAATGGCCACCTGTTTTTTAAGCCCGAAAACATTCAGGAAGAAGAAGTACATGTACGAATTCCAAAGGTGGATGGCAAGCTATGCAATGGATGTCGAAAGTGTGTTGACTTTTGCAAGTTTAATGCCCTTGCCTATATAAAAGATAAACTGATTATATTTGAAGATATATGTCACTCTTGTGGAGGTTGTATCTTGCTTTGCCCTGAGAAAGCGTTAACAGAGAAAGAAAAGGTTATTGGCAAGATCCAAAAAGGAGCTTCGGACCAGGTAACTGTATATACAGGAATATTGAACACCGGTGAACCTTCGGGTATACCAATTATAAAAAAGTTGCTTAATGAGAACAAACCTGAAAGGAACAAGACGATATTTATCGACTGCCCTCCCGGAAGTGCCTGTATAGTCATGGAAAGTATTAAGGATGCAGACTACTGTATATTAGTAGCTGAGCCTACATTGTTCGGCGTTCATAACCTTAACATGGTATATGAACTGGTGAAGTTATTTAACAAGCCGTTCGGAGTTGTTCTTAACAAGTGCCTTGATGGTGAAAATCCGTCGGAGCAATTCTGCATAGAAAAGAACATAAAAATTATAGGTCGAATCCCATTTGACAGTGAACTCGGTATGCTAAATTCAAATGCAGAAATCGCTGTAAGGAAAAGTGAAAGATACCGGACGATTTTTTCTTCTTTGCTGGAGACTGTGAAAAAGGAGGTGCATCATGAAACAACTTCTAATTCTTAGTGGTAAAGGCGGTACTGGGAAAACTACAATCGCCAGTGCTTTTATCAAGCTTTCAAAGGCTAAGGCTTATGCAGACTGTGATGTAGATGCACCTAACCTGCACCTTATAACAAAACAAAGCTCCCAGCCAAAGAAAACAGATTATTATGGCTTGCCGAAAGCAGAGATAGATACAGATTTGTGCATAGAGTGCGGACAGTGCATGCAAAACTGCCGATTTGATGCTATTTCAGCAGACGAGAAATACAAGGTAGATCCTTTTGCCTGTGAAGGCTGCGGAGTTTGTGAGCTTGTTTGTCCGGTTGGAGCTGTATCTTTAAAACCGGCTGTAGCCGGAGAGTTGATGTTATATGCAGATAAGGAAGAAGTGTTTTCTACAGCTCAGTTAAAAATGGGCAGCGGCACCTCCGGAATGTTGGTTACAGAGGTAAAGAAACAAATGAAGTCAGCAGCCGATGGTGTGGAGTTCGCAATTATTGATGGCTCTCCCGGTATAGGGTGTCCGGTTATAGCATCTTTGAGTGGTGTAGATATGGTGTTAATTGTGGCCGAACCCTCCATATCCGGCATTAGTGATATGGAGCGGATTATAAATACAGCGGCGAAATTTGGCGTAAAGACGGTGGTATGTATCAATAAATTTGACACAAATATGCAAAACACAGAAAAGATAGAAAGATTCTGTATAGATCATGAGATTAACCTTGTGGGTAGAATAGCATTTGATTCAGACGCCGTAAAAGCGATTAATAACGGGCAGACAATTGTTGATATAGACTGTAACTCAGGTGCAGCAGTGAAAGCAGTTTATAACAAGACAATGGAACTGCTGCTTGAAAAAGGTGGTGGGCTGAGGTCATGATTATCAAAACATTAGTTGAGAATACAGCGCTATCGAAAGGCTTCGGTAGCGAACACGGACTTAGCCTTTATATAGAAACAAATAGTCGCAAAATTCTTTTTGATGTTGGCGCTGGTGAGTTATTCCTTGAAAATGCAAAGAAGCTGAATGTAGATATTTCTGATGTGGATTATCACATTATCTCACATGGGCATTATGACCATGGTGGCGGCCTAAAAGCATTTTTACGTGAAAACACAAAAGCCGAGGTATTCCTACACCGATTGGCATTTGAAAAATACTATGCTTTGAGTTCAAATGATGAACTGGAGTATATTGGCCTGGATGAAGAACTGTTACAAAACAGGCGAATTGTACTTACATCAGACCGCTTCTTTATCAATAAGGGGATTCAAGTGTTCTCAAATATAACTCAAAAGGAACCTCTTCCAATTTCAAATAACGGATTGCTTATGGAACAGTACGGACAAACATTACAGGATGCCTTTGCTCACGAGCAGAACCTCATAATAAAGGAAGATGGAAAGATGCTTTTAGTAACAGGGTGTGCCCATAATGGTATTGTAAATATTCTTGAACACTTCCATGATTTAAAAGGACGCATGCCTAATTATGTGGTAGGTGGATTTCATCTTTCCAGCCGTTCATCGGGAAACAATGTGAACCCTGAGATGATAGATAAAATAAGCAAGTACTTGATGAATACAAATGCAAAATTTTATACCTGTCATTGCACAGGTATAGAACCATATAACAGGCTTAAAGCTGCCATGGGCGATAGTATTGATTATCTCTCAGCAGGTAGTGAAATAGCAATCTAAAACAAAGGAGTTAAGATTATGAGCGAAAATTGCAATCAAAGCTGTAGCAGTTGTTCGGAGGACTGTGCAGAAAGAAAGGAAAAGAAAAATGATTTCTCCGAGAAAGCACATGAAATGAGCAGCATTAAAAAGGTTATTGGTGTTGTCAGCGGTAAAGGAGGGGTTGGTAAGTCGCTGGTAACCTCCATGCTTGCAGTTACCATGAATAGAATGGGTTATCATACCGCTATTCTGGACGCAGACGTTACCGGACCTTCAATTCCTAAGGCATTTGGTATCAGAGAAAAAGCCACAGGCAGTGATTTTGGTTTATTCCCGGTTAAAAGTAAGACGGGTGTTGATATCATGTCTGTCAATTTGCTTTTAGAGAATGATACCGATCCTGTTGTATGGAGAGGGCCTATAATCGGTAATACGGTTAAGCAGTTCTGGACGGATGTTATCTGGAGCGATGTGGATTTTATGTTCATTGATATGCCGCCAGGCACCGGCGATGTTCCTCTTACCGTATTTCAATCCATTGCTATTGATGGGATTATAGTAGTAACCTCACCTCAGGAACTGGTATCAATGATTGTATCAAAAGCAGTCAAGATGGCTGAACTGATGAATATCCCTATCATTGGCTTAGTAGAAAACATGTCCTATTTTAAATGTCCGGATTGCGGTAAGGAGCACAAAATTTTCGGCGACAGCCATATTGATGAAATTGCCGAAAAGCACAAATTAAAAGTGCTTGCTAAGATTCCTATCAACCCCAAAATCTCTGCCGCCTGCGATAAGGGCATGATAGAACTTTTTGACGGTGATTGGCTTGAGCAGGTTACAAAAATATTGGAGGAAAGCATTGAGGAAGATAATAAATGAGTGCACATTCAGATTTGGCAAGAGAATTGTTTAAACAAGGCTACAATTGCTCTCAATCTGTTTTTGCTGCCTTTTGTGATGAAACAGGACTAGATATTAATACGGCGTTAAAAATAGCATCTTCTTTTGGAGGCGGTATGGGCAGACTGCGGGAAGTATGCGGAGCAGT